>SABV01000299.1 GCA_009928855.1 Erysipelotrichia bacterium
CCAGACTGTCAGAAATATCCAATCTGGACAGACGACTATGCCAATATTTTCCACGCATATAATTGGCGTTAATAAATCGGGGTACACAGTTTCGTTGACTTACCAGTTTTGCTCGTTTATAATCGGTAACTTGTAAATGCAAATTTTGTCGTTTTGGAGGTCTTTCCATGAGCGTTGTCTGGCGACCACCCAGGAAACTGCTGCCTGTTCTGGCCCTTTTCCTGTGTATGGTATCGGCTTTGGTTCTCGTAGCACAGCAGGAAGAAGTTCCGGCCGCTGCTCCTGTTCAGTCTGTTGTCACCGAAGAAACCGGTATGACAGAGATTACGGCTGATGTCGTTCAGGGGGCAGATGCTGCCGCACCTGAAACCCAGACTGAAGAGCCCGTAGATAATGCTGAGCCTCTTCAGAGTGCTGAGCCAGCCAGTGCTGATGCTCCTGCTGCTGTTGCAGTAGAAACTCCCGCTGCCGAACCGGTTGTTGCGCCGGTTGAACCCGAAACCAACGTAGAACCCCCTGCGGTAGAAACTGTTACCACACAGGAAGCTGAACCGCCTGTCGTCGTAGAGCCAGCTTCGGTTGATGCCCCTGCCGCAGTCGCTGCCGATGCGCCAGCTGTCGTAGAGCCTGCTACTACCGAACCTGATGTCGCGGTCGCAGTTGCTGAGCCGGCTGCCAAACAGGCAGCTGTTGCCGAAGAACTTTATTATTTTGAAACTAAGCGTGCGAACGTCCTGGTCATTATTATTACCCTGATGGCTTTCGTGGCTTATTATACTTTCCATGCCCAGCGCGGCAAGGAGCTTTTTATCAGAAGAATCAGCGGTCTATCTGCGCTTGAAGATGCCGTTGGTCGTGCTACCGAAATGGGACGTGGTGTTCTTTATATTCCGGGAATTATGGATATGGACGACATTCAGACCATTGCCGGTGTTACTATTATGGGGCATGTTGCCAAAAAAACTGCTGAATATGACACGCCTCTTTATGCGCCTATGACAAGATCGTTCGTTATGTCGGTTGCCCAGGAAATCGTTAAACAGGCTTATCTCGAAAAGGGCCGCCCTGACGCTTTCAGACCCGACCGCATTAACTACCTCACAGACGACCAGTTCGGTTATGTTGCCGGTGTTGGCGGTATCATGATGCGCGAAAAACCCGCCGCATGTTTTTATCTTGGCACTTTCTATGCAGAATCTCTGATTCTTGCCGAAACCGGTAACGCTGTTGGCGCAATTCAGATCGCCGGTACTGCAGAACCTTCACAGATTCCATTTTTTGTCGCGGCCTGCGATTATACGCTGATCGGCGAAGAACTGTTTGCAGCTTCTGCTTATCTCTCAAAGAATCCGCGCGAAGTCGGCTCTCTCAAGGGTCAGGATATGATCAAGCTGATTATCATTCTGCTCATGATCATTGGCACTTTGCTTGTTACCATTTCTAAAACTGAATTTGGTGCAGGAACGGTTTTTGTGCAACTGGCCGAAAACTTTATGCGACTTCTGAATTGAGGTAGATACAAACATGCTATTTATAAAAAGAACGGTTCCACTTATTATCACTTTTTTGACGGGCATTATCATGATTGTGGCCTTTTTCAGCGGGCCGGCACTGCCTTCGATCAAGTCTCTCGAAGATACGTTTCCGAAATGGATTCAGATCATCATGTCTTTCACCATGTTGCTGGGTGCATTCAGCCTTTTGCAGATCAACCTCAGCAAGATAGGCCGCAAGGCGGACGGTTGGGGATACAGCCTTGTTCTGGTGCTTGGTTTTGTAACCATGGCAATTCTTGGCTTTCTTTCAGGAAGCTGGCCGATGTTCGAAAAAGAAGTTCAGATTGGCGAAAAATACTGGCTGCTCGCTGAAGACAGCATGTCTGCCAGATATGTTACTATCAGCAAAGTAGATAGGGATGAAGAAGGCAATCTGGTTGTTGACGCGGTTCCAGAAGGTTCAACAACACCTGAACGTGCCCCGGTATATCGTATTAAGGGCAGCTTTATGGCCTGGATCAACAGCGCGCAACAGGTTCTTTTTCAGGGTGTGTTTAAGGCAGCCCAGGCAACCATGTTTTCTTTGCTGGCTTTCTTCGTAGCGTCAGCTTCGTTTCGCGCTTTCCGTGTTAAATCCAAAGAGGCAGGCCTGCTGATGGGTGCCGCATTCATTGTTATGCTTGGCAATGTGCCTATCGGCAATCTTATTTCAAAATATCTCGCTTATATTCCCCTTATCGGTCAGTATCTTGATATCGCCATGATCAAGGAATGGATTATGGCATATCCAAGCTCGGCCGCTCAGAGCGCCATTCTTGTTGGTGCCATGCTTGGTTATATTTCGGCCTCTATGAAAATCATTTTCGGCGTTGAACGTTCACACCTCGGTGGCGAAGGCTAAGGAGACACAAGATGGAATTTTTTATAAAACTCAAAAATCTCGATCGTCGTTGGGTCTTTTTGTGTGTCGCCCTGTCGGTCGTTTTACCGATGATTTTTAAAATGGATTTTCCCGTATTTCCGGGAAAATCAGTGCAGGGTTTCTACGATTTCGTAGACAAATTGCCCGAAGGCACTCGCTGCTTTCTCTCGTTTGACTTTGACCCTGCTTCTGAACCTGAACTCGGGCCGTCTGCAATTGCTATTCTGACACACATGTTCAGAAGAAATGTTAAGCCTCTCTGTGGCGGTAACTGGCCTCTTGGCGGTGAAATGGCAGATGCAGCTCTCGCCAAAGCCTCTGAAGTTTATAAGAATACTTATGAAGAACTTAAAGCTGCCGGCAAGCTTGCCGCTGGTTGCAAACCTACTGTCACCAAGGGTGTTGATTATGTTAACCTTGGCTACAAACCGGGTGCGATCATTCACGTTAAGGCTCTTTGCACTGACTTCATGGAACCATATCCGCAGGATCGAGATGGTAATTCTACGAAAGAAATGCCTGTTTTCATGAATCCTGACGGTCGCAAGTTCTCCATGAGCGATGTGGGCATCATTGTAAGCTTTACCGCCGGCACCGGTGGTATCGAATCATTTATAAGCGTTGCCGGTGATCACAAACGCCCAATGGCAGCAGGTTGCACTTCGGTTAATATTCCCAGGTTTGTAACCTATCTGCAGACCGGCCAGCTGGTCGGTATGACCGGTGGTTTGCCAGGTGCCGCTGAATACGAGAAATTGATCGATTATCTTGGCAAAGGCCGCGAAGGTATTGCACCACAGTCTATAGCCCATCTGATCATCATGCTTTTCATTATTATCGGTAATATCGCTTTTATTGCCGAACAGCGAAAAGCCAAGAATAAAGCCTGAGGAGGAAACTTACAATGACATTAACACTCTCAGTATGGGTTGGTGCGTTCATAACCCTTTGCTGTTTCAGTTTTCTGTATCGCGATAACCCGTTCTACCGATTTGCTGAGCATCTGTTCGTCGGCGTCTCAGCTGGCTATTACTTTTCATTGATTTCTTTTCATCAGGTTCTTAAACCAAATCTGCTGGCAAAAATTATGCCAGCCCAGTTCGCCAGCGGCGCGGCTGCTAACGCCACCCCTGAATATATGCTGCTGATCCCTGGGTTCATGGGCCTGCTGATGCTTTTCAGATTTTCTGCCAACTATTCATGGGTCAGCCGATTTACTGTAGCGTTTGTTATGGGCGTATCAACCGGTCTGGCTATCGTTTATTCTGCTCAGCAGTATTTGATTCCTCAGGTGGCCAAAGCTATCAGGCCGATCGTCGTTGCCGGCGATTTCTTTCAGAGCTTTTCTAACCTCGTTCTCGTGGTCGGCTCTGTAGCCTGTTTGTTCTATTTCTTTTTCAGCACTGACCATCGTGGGCCTGTCTATGGCAACGTGGCCAGAGTTGGCATCTGGTATCTTATGGTCAGCTTCGGTGCAGCATTCGGAGCCACTGTAATGGGTCGTATTTCTCTGCTGATCGGCCGGTTCCAGTTTCTGCTCTCAGACTGGCTTGGAATAGTATAATCAGAGGAACTCTTAAAGATGGGCATGTGGACAATCCCCAAAGACTCTGAGCATCAGTCGAAGTTCTCTGTTGAAGAACTCGACGACTTCGTCAGGGTTATCGCCGAGGCTGTCCATGCCCGTCGTATGAGCGTTCCGGTAATTATGGCGCTAGAAATGGCCAAGCCGCTGACCTTTATAGGTTACAGCAGCCTGGTCATTTTTGGGCCGATTCTTGATATGATATTTGACCCGGTTAAAATGGAAAAGCTGCAGGCGTTGCTTGCAGACCGCAAGCGTATTGAGCAGCTTATCGTCAGCATTGAAAACCTGGAAAAGTCCAAAAAGGAAGTTAAGGAAGGTGAATCTCGTGAGCAAAGGTGATATTCAAAGCATCCTGGCTACGGACTGTGGTAGCAC
>SABV01000300.1 GCA_009928855.1 Erysipelotrichia bacterium
TATCACGACCGCAATCGCGGCAAGGGAGCAGCTCTGAGAACAGGTTTCAAAGAAGTTACAGGCGACTGTGTTGTTATCCAGGACGCCGATCTTGAATATGACCCAGCAGAATACCCGCTTTTAATGCGTCCAATAATTGAGCATAAAGCCGATGTAGTTTACGGTTCGAGATTTCAGGGAGGGGGTGCCCATCGCGTTCTGTTTTTTTGGCATTCGCTCGGAAACAGGTTTTTGACGCTGCTTTCGAATATGTTCACCGATCTGAATCTCACCGACATGGAAACCTGCTACAAAATGTTCAGGCGCGAGGTTATACAGTCGATCGACATCGAAGAAGACCGCTTCGGCTTCGAACCAGAAGTCACGGCCAAACTGGCGGCAAAGCGATGCATAATCTACGAAGTAGGCATATCTTACCACGGCCGCACCTACGAAGAAGGCAAAAAAATCGGCTGGCAAGACGGCTGCCGCGCCATCTATGTAATTCTAAAATACGGCCTGAAAAGACATGCGAGAATTCGCTGACAGCAGGTTCAAACAGGCAACTATTACGCAAGGATCTTTATAAACCATTTTATTAAAACATGCTCTTCATGCTGTCACACTTCTAAAAATTGCGGTCTTGAATTTTACGCACAATGTTGCGAGGTAAGAGTTTTTTTAACAACTCTTTTATTATCCTGGCAAACAGGTAAGCAGAAAAGAAAAAAACATTTAAAAATCTGCCATGAATCAAGCCGCCAATAGAATAGAGTTCATAAAGAGTTTTAACAGAAATCACCGAGCTCTGCCCATTTAAAGCGTAAGTTGAAATAGTGGAATTTACATATTCAAATTTATTGCCATTTTTGTAAAAAGACACAAAGGTATGAAAATCAGAACAAATTTTATATCTCAAATCAAATTTTTTAATTTTGTGAAGTTCGGCTCTTACAAAACATGATTGATGGTTAAAAGGTGGCCCATAAAAAAATTTAACGACAGAACTTGCATCAACTATTTTAGTATTGCCATGCTCATAAACCACTTGAGTGTTTCCATATAAAACGTCACAAAAATAGTTTTTACCAGAGAATAGCATCAGCACATTCTTGTTATAAAAGCTATCGCCAGCATTAATAAAATTAATCCAATCTCCAGTTGCAGCATCTATCCCTTTGTTCATAGCATCATAGATGCCGGCATCTTTTTCGCTTATCCAGTAGTCAATAATGTGTTCATATCGTTCTATAATGGCCTGCGTTCCATCGGTAGAGGCACCGTCAATAATTATGTATTCTACATTATCATAAGTCTGATTAAGAACACTGTTGATTGTTTCCTCCAAAAATTTTGCACCGTTGAAAACAACTGTTATTACTGTAACAAGAGATTTTCCGGGCAAACTTTTTTTGCGGTAACCTCGAAGTCGCAATCCGCCTCGACAGCGACTTTCGCTAAAATTGTTTTCAGAAGAAGACGTTTGTTTTATCAAACAACGCGTAGTACTATATTTAGGGTCAATGCAAATTATTTCGTTTGCGCTCATATCATAAAGACCCGTCATTTTTTACAGAACTCGCAACATTTGAATTTTGCCCAGAATCAACATATTTTAGAAAGTTTTTGATAGTCGCCCAGACCTCATCTAATTCTATGGCACTCATGCACGATCTCTCACCCTTTGTGCATTCTATCTGGGAACATGGACTGCACGAAAATTCGTCACAATGAGAAAGAATCTGATCAAAACTCCCCCTGGGGCCTACAGCTTCAGGTCTGGCTGGGCCGAAAAGAGCAATAGTCGGTTTACCTATAGCACTGGCTAGATGCATAGGGCCTGAATCTACTCCGATAAAAAGATCAGCCGCTGCCAGTACACCTAAATACGTATAAAAATCAGTAGAGCCGACCAGAGAAACGGGAGATTGACGCATCAAAGATAGAATACGATCTGTAAACTCCCGTTCAGCGGGGGTTCCGGTAATAACAACCTGGTGCCCATTTTCGATAAGGCGGTCGGCAATGCCTGCATTACCTTCAGCAGTCCACTGACGTCCTGCCCATCGTGCTCCGGGGTGAATGACAATACATCGTTTGTCGCTGGTATTTTCTGAAACACCACGCTTTCTCAGCAACTCCATGCCAGCGTCAAGAACCTCAGACGGCAGCAACAAACGGGGCTTAAGATCAAAAGATTTTTCAGGAGCCAAATTTTTAAGCATTTCCCCGACCAGATCGGTCGAATGGTGATTTTCAGCAACCGGCACAACATGTGAAAGAGCAAAAGCACACCCGGTTATATCAAACCCGGCACGCCAACTCGCCTTTATCATAAGCTGCAAAAGAATATTTCGAAAATCACCGCGCAGTTCAATTGCAAGATCAAAATGCCTACTACGCAACTCTCGAATGTTTTTCAAAAGGTTGCCCCAGGCATGAAACCCGCCGCCAACGACCCATGGCAAATCAACAACCAAGATTTCATCAACATCCGGCAGCAGCCTGGCCAGCTTTGCAGACCAGCTTGCAACAGCCAGCGTCACGCGAGCCTCTGGAAAAATTTGCTTTAACGCCGGAAAAATCGGCGTAGAAAGAATTAAATCACCCAATCCATCAAAGCGCTCAATCAAAATGGTGTTAATAGATTCTCGACGCAAAGGTTTTAGCGAGAAGCTGGATTTTTTGGCAAAGGGATGAAATAAACGAAAAAAAGCTGTTAACACAATATCTATGCCAGTAGCAATTTGACGATTTCTACGACATGGGATGCGTTCTTGGGATATTTTGGACATCAAAAATCAAATCTTGGTTTTTCCAGAATGGCATAAGAAGCCCAACCAAGAATAGCATTGCGCGCATACATAAAAAAAAGACGATCAGGCATACAAAGACCCACAAGCAAAAAAACAGGCGAAAGAATGAAATGTAACCAGTTACGACTCACCCCATCCTTAAGAACTTCAAAACCAACTTCTCGACCCAACTTCGCCAAGTCTGCAGCGTTCATGGGAGTAATATGGGAAGAATCGTCGTAAAAATGAACAGTACCGGCAAACCGGCCCCGCAAACAACTGCGCGAAAGCGACCTCTGATTTGGTGTTTCAAGGTATAACCTGCCACCAGATTTCATCACCCGAAATAACTCTTTGAGAAGTTTCTTCGGATCAGGAATGTGCTCAAACACATGGTTAGCCGTAACCAGTTCGAATTCATCATCTTTAAAGGGAATATGACAGCCATCATACAGAGCAAACGATGCAGTTTCCGGCATATCGGCAGAGTGATCCACCACGTCTACAGCAAAAACTTCCAGATCTCGCCGGACAAGAAGATTCTGCCGCAAAACCACACCAGATCCACATCCGAAATCAAGATACCGGGTTCCCGGGCATGTCTTTAAAAATCGTAAACGAGCAAGCAACCATGGAAACCTGGCATAAAACAGGGCTAATAAAGAAATGCCCGGCTTCTGGGTTATTCCCCCCGCATAATTTAGTATTCGCTCTCGCATGTGGCAAGAATACATAATAGCTTTTACCTTGTCAAACAAATTTTACCACTCCAAGCCTCTTGGAAAGTGAGTTAATTTGGTTTAGAATAAATTTTCCAAGAGTGGCATTTCGTTGAGAATTTACAAGTAACGGATAATCAAATCAAATGGAAAAAAACGCAAAAATTTATATTGCAGGTCACGCCGGGTTGGTTGGATCGGCGCTTGTTCGAAAATTGACAGCTCTGGGTTATAGTAATCTTGTTTACAAAAAATCTTCAGAACTGGATCTTACGCGACAGGCCGATGTAGAAGCTTTCTTTGCCGCTGAAAAACCGGAGTATGTTTTTCTTGCCGCAGCCAGGGTTGGCGGCATTTATGCAAATAGTACATACCCGGCCAATTTTATCTACAGCAACCTGACAATACAGGGAAACGTCATTCATGCGGCTTATATAAACAAAGTTAAAAGGCTGCTTTTTCTGGGTTCTTCATGCATTTACCCGCGTAATTGTCCGCAGCCGATGAAAGAAGAATATCTGCTGACCGGCCCTCTTGAATCAACAAATGAGCCCTACGCAATTGCCAAGATAGCCGGAATAAAAATGTGTGAATCATACAACCGCCAATATGGCACACAATTCATCGCAGTAATGCCAACTAATCTTTACGGCCCCGGCGACAACTACGATTTAGAAACTTCGCACGTCTTGCCTGCTCTTATAAGAAAATTTCATGAAGCCAGAATTAATAATCAGTCAGAAGTCGTGGTCTGGGGAACCGGCGCCCCGTGCCGGGAGTTTTTGTATGTTGACGACATGGCTGACGGTTGTGTTTTTCTATTAAATTTAGAGGATAAGATCGTAAAGCGCGAATTATTGTGTTA
>SABV01000038.1 GCA_009928855.1 Erysipelotrichia bacterium
GACTTCTTCAACCGTATAACCGGTTAAACGTTCTATTGAAGGGCTTAGATAAATCCACCCCAATGTTTTCATATCCATGACCCAGAGAACATCATACATGTTGTTCATAACAAGTCGGTATTGCTCTTCGCTTCGCCTGAGAGTCTCAAGAGAATTTCGGAAGGCTTCCTGACCTGCGAGAATATTCCCGATTAATGCGGTAACCAGCGGATATAAAAGCAGAACCGGCAAACTGATAATTTTTAGAACTGACATTGCCATATTTCCGGGGAGCAAAAACATCTCAGCCAACATTGCCACATGTACAACAAGCCCAATGATGATAAACTCACGGGTTTTTAAAGCAAAAACGGTGTCTTTATACCGCCGGCGAAATATCAAGCCAATAAGAGCTGACGACAAAATTACAACACTACCGGTAAATGCGCCGGCTCCACCCTGATAAAGACGAAGCAGTACAGCAATAAAACTCGCCACAACAACTGCTTTGCATCCAAAAAAGAGAGCGCACAGGCTTATCATAACCGATCGGCCATCAAAAATAATTCCGGGGGCGACGACAAGAGGGCGCAACATGCCGGCAACTGCAGCAAAACCAAATAAAAAACCCTGCAAGAGCTCTCCAGGCAATGAGGTAATGCGCCAGCGCTGTGCAACAATACCCGAAACCACACTGAAAGCGACCAGCAAAGTCAGATTATAAAAAAGATCCACAAAGACCATTCAGATTTTTTACCTCTCAAAAAAAAAGCCGAAAAATAATGCAATATTTTATCTTTTGTTTCCGGCACGTCTAAGGGTTTTTACATATTTATCCCATGCGAGCTGAATATAGCTGGGTAGAACCTCATGCGAAAGAACCTCTGAAGCTTCAATGACTGCGGCAGAAGGAGAAGCAGAAAGACGAGCAATAAGCCGGTCTTTGCCATCTAGAACATCAATTGTCATAGCGCCAAGACGGTTATATTTACGGTAAACCCGGCGTATGGCAGGCGGCGGTATAGCGATTCTGTTTCCTATTACTACGGGAGAAGGTGCGTGAACGATCAACCCGCTCACATCCTGCGGTGAAAGGAAAGATGGAATTACATACTCATCACGATCAGCTACGTAATCGGCCAGAATCTGCTTAAAACTGAAATCAGAGAGATTTCGCAGAAAGCGCCCGACCGAATAATATTTTGACTCTCTGGCAATACCGTTGAGATCCATTCCCCGTGGAGTTTTTTCTTCGATTACCATCACTATCGGGCCATAAAATCTGGCAACACCGATTCTTGGAGAGGTAAAAATAAAGTGACTTTCTGGGTTGATAATGCCGCTTTGACTGGTCATCTGCGACTTGTTGGCGCAGTTTTCAAACAGCAATCTGGTCGATTCAATACGCTTAAAAATATCTCTCAGAACCGTTACATGTTGCCTTCTGGCCGCTCTTAAAGCTTCGTCGGCCTGCATGCCATTTTTCTGGTTTTCAGTTATCAAAGCCCTCATTCCATGAGACAAACAGTCGGTATCTATGAGAAAATGAAACCCCAGCAGTTCGTCGCGCTCAATCTTATCGGCTTTTCTTGAGCCAAACCCACGATAAAGCAACGAAAAATGGCCATTACTAATGCGCTTGATTGCCATAGGCGAATTCATGGTGTACATCGTCACAGATTCGGCAAAAAGCTGTGACGCCAGACATGTTTGCACGAGCACAAACAGCAGAAACGCCCCCATAATTCTATTAACAATGACTGCACCGCTACGTTGCCGTGACATTGAGGTTTCTCCGGATGTTAAAGTTTACAAAATAAAAACTGCCCAACCAATAGCATTATAACACTAAAAAATCAGTAAACTAAAGGGGAGTCGATCAAAATCATCTTGGCGGAGGCGCAGCAAAATTATCGGGTCTGATTATTATGTTTGCTGGCCACTCGTATCTTATTACTTCTATTGCTGCTGCCGTTGATTCAGGATCAAATTCTGTCGTTCTAACCGGAGACCACGAACCTTCTCCATACCCCGTGCCAGCTTGCTCACTGGCCATCGGCATTTCTTTGCTTTTCAAAGCATCGTAATCCCTATAAATTATTGCATGGCGCTCACGAAAGATTGCTACTCTTATCCAGCCGAGTTCTGATGCATCACCTGTGCGGGCAGCATAAGAGTCTGCCCTGTTGGTAAAATAAAACCTCTGAACCTGATCCATGCCAGAACGCCACCCGGCAAACTCGCCATCCTGACCACCATTTAGCACATACATACTTTCAGTCGGCCGGCCAGATGACTTTGCACCCGAAATTATATTCAGACCATCGACCGAGATTACAAGACCAATACGATTATGGGAAAGGTTGGCAACCCTGATTTTATAACGTTCACCCATTCTCGCCGTTATCACAGTGTTTTGCGGATAATAGCCTGAATATTTAACATACCCTGAACTGTAGAGTAGCCCGCGCTCATCACCGACAATTTCGACCCGTGCCGGCGAAGAAGGCGGTTCTACCAATTCAAGAGATTTTGCCGCCAGATAATTTGAGCAAAAAATGCATGCAAAAAGGCTCAGTAGCATAATCAACATCGTTTTCATTTTCATATGGCATCCCCTGTTTTAAATAATTTTCTTCTGAATTAGAGAACGCATTAAAAAACAGCCGGATTTAGTTTAATTTATCTAGAACAGGACAAAAATATTGCATAAAAAATAAATTTTGAGCACTTTATAAGGGTATAGATAAAAACAACACGAGGAGGATTTTATGAAGTTTTTTGTAGCATCGTTACTATGTTTTTTTTGCTGGAACCCTGGGCTATCGCAAGGAAGAGAAGGATTTGAAACAGATATTATTCCGACTGCCGATGCTGAACTGAAAATCACTTTCATCGGACACGCGACACTCTTTGTTGAATATTCGGGCAAAGTGATACATATCGACCCCTGGACAAATCTGGCTGATTATTCAAAACTGCCTAAGGCCGACCTGATTCTTATCACTCACGAGCACCAGGATCACTTCGACAAAAAGGCAATTGAACAATTAACAAAAGAAAAGACAGAGATTGTCTGCACAGAAACCCTCGCGAAGGAGCTATCAGAAACAAAAGTTCGAATTTTGCGCAACAACGAATCAACAGAAGTAGATGGAATACTTATTGAAGCGATACCATCATACAACATACTCCATAAGCGTCCGGACGGAAAGCCGTTTCACCCCAAAGGACGTGGAAACGGCTACATTCTAAATATTGCGGGCAAACGCATTCTAATTGGCGGAGATACCGAAAATACAGTTGAACTTAAAAAACTAGAAAATATCGACATCGCTTTTTTGCCCATGAACCTGCCCTACACCATGACCCCAGAGATGGTTGCCGAAGTTGCGATCGCAATAAAGCCCAAAATTCTTTATCCGTATCATTTTGGCGAAACCGATACAGGCAAGCTGGTCAAACTCCTCAAGAACCACTCCGAAATAGAAATACGTATCAGAAAAATGCAATAACAGCCTTTTTATAGCTTCGAGCATCTTGCGAGAAACCAGCTTTATCATTATAATCAAAGGATAAATCGAACGAAAGCTGGTGTTTTTCGTGTTTTATAAGCAACTATCAGACAAAAGCAGGCTTCTGGCACTCCTGTTAACCATATCGGCTTTTCTGACTTATTGCCCTTTAACGGCGCAGCAGGCTGTTCAGGGCGAGAAGTGTTTTTCAAAGGTTTTTGAAGAAAAAGCGATGGGGCATAATCTGGCCAACGCTTATCTGTTGATGTACACAGCTTACAACACCTATGAAAACCGCATGAATGTGAGCAACTTTTCTGAATTCAAAAAAAGATTTCAGGAAATTTTTATCCCGCTTGGCATGAGCAGGTTTGACTTTATCAACGTCAGAGAAAAAACCGCCGACACGCAGGTAGTTATCATGTCAAACGACAAACTGGTAATAGTATCTTTTAGAGGCTCAGAAAGCAGTTCCAATGGCAAAGCCAGCCCGGCAAAAATTGTATATGACTGGCTTTTGACCGACTTTAATTTTTTCAAAAAGCGCGTTTTATGGTGGGGCTGGGGAGTCAAAGTTCACCGTGGGTTCTATAATGCCCTCGATGTAGTATATGACAAGCTCAAATCTGTCTGTGAAGCGCATCTCTCTGGCACGCCCAAGCGCCTCTGGATAACAGGGCACAGTCTTGGTGCCGGCATAGCTCCGATGGCTGCTTTCAGACTGGCGTTGGATGGCATCGACGTTCAGGGTCTTTACAGCTTTGCCGGCCCACGAATTGGCAATGATGTTTTCGCAAAAGCCTTCAAAAAGCGCTTTCCCGATTTTCAGCGCTGGGTTTATGACAACGACATTGTCACCAAAGTGCCTTTTAAAGTCATGAAGTTTGAACATCTGACACCACCGAATAATATTTACGCAAATGGCAAGATGGTTCTGGAAGATGCCGAAATGAAGGGGCCGGGCAAGGTTACTTCACATGCCCCCGGCATGTATCTTCAGAAAATTTTTGATCTTCTCCCGCTTGAACTGAAAGATAAAATGCCCACCCCGCCCGCATTTGGAAGCGATGCAGCTTTTAACGATGTGGAGCTTGAAAGAGATTTTACAGGATCAGCCCGCATAGCCGAAGAAGAGCTTTGAGACAAAATCGTTGCGAAACAAAATTGTATTTTTAAGGCAGAGAGCCTGTTATAAAGACTCTCTGCTTTTTTATTTTACAATCGCTGATTAAAGTTCTATTATTTTTTATCTAAAAATATGAATTTGCAAAGGAGCTTGTACAGGGAATGGTTGTTGCACATCTGGTTAGAAAGCAAACATACTTTGATTCAGTCACCCTGATGCTCATCGGATCGCAGGTCAAAAAGCTCGAAGGCATTGACAATGCGGTTGTCGGCATGTGCACAGACTATAACATAGACAGTCTCAAACGACTCGAAATGTATAAGACAGAATTCGACGGGCTTACCCCGAACGACCTTATTATCTGCATTGGTGCCAAAGATCAGGCAACGGCGGAAGCGGGCATTGCCGAAGTCGAAAAACGACTTCTCTCGCGCAAAAAATCGTCCGGCGATTCATCAGAAATGGCACCGACGACACAGGAAGAAGCGGCGCGCCGCCTTCCGGAGGCTAATGTCGTGCTGATATCTGTGCCGGGCGAATATGCAGCGCGTGAAGCCGAGCAGGCACTTAAAAATGGCCGCCACGTCATGCTCTTTTCTGACAATGTCACAATCGAAGAAGAACTTCGCCTCAAAACCCTCGGAGTCAGCAAAGAATTGCTGGTGATGGGCCCTGATTGCGGCACAGCCATCATCAACGGCACTCCCCTCGCTTTCGCCAACGCCGTTCGCCATGGCAACATTGGTCTGGTGGCTGCATCAGGCACAGGTTTGCAGGAAGTCACCAGCACCATTCACCGTCTTGGCTGCGGCATTTCGCAAGCTATCGGTGTTGGGGGGCGTGATTTGTCAGAAAAAATTGGTGGCAAAATGACTATCATGGCTACCAAAGCCCTTGCCGAAGATCCAGAAACGCGTGTGATTGTTCTGATCTCGAAGCCACCGGCCGAATCTGTCATGAAATCTCTGTTCGCGGCCTTCAAAAATATTGGCAAAGCTGTTGTCGTTTATTTCATCGGAGCTGACTCCAAAGTCATTGAAGAACAGGGTTTTGTCGCAGCCAGAAATCTTGAAGACGCGGCAATTAAAGCATGCGACTTGAGCGCTGACGAAACGCATCAGCCAGAATATTCAGACAGTCTGATTGAGAGTCTTGCAAAAGACTGTAAAATAAAGGGAAAGCATCTGCGAGGTCTTTATTCTGGCGGCACGCTTTGCGACGAAGCACAGCGTATTCTGCAACCGCTTCTTAATGAAATTTTTTCTAACACACCAATCAAAGACTGCAAAGAAATGCCCGATGTCTATAAAAGCGAGGGCCACTGCATAATCGATCTGGGCGACGACCTCTTTACCCGCGGAAAAGCGCACCCAATGATCGATTCAGATTATCGTTCAGAACGCATGGTTCAAGAAATATTAGATCAGGATGCCGGTCTTATATGCTTTGACGTTGTACTTGGCTACGGTTCTCACCCGGACATGGCCGGCGAAATGACTGCCGCCATCAAACGGGGTCGCGAAAAATCTGGAAACCAGCCAATTCTGGCAGCATGCATTTGCGGCACAGAAGATGATCCACAAAACTATCATCAGCAGAAGGCAATTCTGGAAGAAGCCGGTGTAGTGGTCTTTCCGACCAATGTTGCCATGGTGAAGTTTGCACAGAAATGCCTGGAAAGGAAATAACAAGCATGACTACACTGAAAGATTTTTTTGGCAAAAAAATAAAAGTTATAAATCTCGGAATTCCGAGTTTCGCCGAAGACCTTAAAAAGCAGGGAATAGAAACCGTTCATACCGATTGGCGTCCACCTGCAGGCGGAAACAAAAAAGTACAGGCATTGCTGGCGAAGGTTGAGAACTGGCAAAACAGCGTTAAAGCAGCAAAGGGAGGCAAATAATGCTTATAGATATTCAAGAAGCCAATGCGAAAGCTTTAAGCGCAATTCAAGCAGCTCAGCCGACGTTAAAGGGTATAGATACTGCACTGACGGTAGTGCCTGGCATGAAAAAAAATCTGATTCTACACGCAGGTCCGCCGATAACATGGGACAAAATGTCGGGCCCGATGAAAGGTGCCGTAATAGGCGGTCTTATTTATGAAGGCCTCGCAGGCAACGAAAAAGAAGCAATAGAACTGGCCGCCAGCGGCAAGATAGAATATGCCCCCTGGCATGAGCACGATGGTGTTGGCCCAATGGCTGGGGTTGCAACAGCAAGCATGCCTGTCTGGATAGTTGAAAACATCACCAATGGCAGAAAAACTTTTTGCACCCTGAATGAAGGACTGGGCAAGGTTCTTCGTTATGGCGCTTTTTCACAGGAAGTAATAGATCGTCTCAAGTGGATAGAAAAAACTCTGGCGCCGGTATTAAAAGCGGCCATAGTTCTGGCACCACAGATCAATCTTAAAAACATGATCGCGCAGGCGCTGCAAATGGGCGACGAAGTTCACAACCGCAACAAAGCGGCAACTTCACTTCTGATAAGAGAACTGGCGTCAGCGATTATGCGAACCGACTTTACGACAGAAGACAAGGCAAAAGTGATGGAATTTTTACATTCTAACGACCACTTTTTCCTGAATCTGAGTATGCCAGCCTGCAAAGGCATGCTACAGGCAGCAGAATGGATCGAAGGTTCGACTATTGTAACCACAATGGCGCGTAACGGCACTGAATTCGGCATAAGAATTTCGGGACTTAAAGACCGCTGGTTTACTGCCCCGGCAGAAATCGTCAAGGGACTGCTTTTTCCTGGATTCACTGAAGAAGACTGCAATCCTGACATAGGCGACAGCGCGATCACCGAAACCTGCGGTCTTGGCGGATTTTCAATGGCGTCGGCCCCGGCTATTGTCAAATTTGTGGGTGGCAGCGTCAGCGATGCAATGAATTTCACCCGCAAAATGTATGAAATAACCGATGGCGAGTCTCAGTCTTTCCAGATTCCAACCATGGACTTCAGAGGCTCCCCAACAGGAATAAACCTTTTGAAGGTTTGCGAAAAAAATATTTTGCCACAGATAAATACCGGTATTGCCCATAAACAGGCCGGTATCGGACAGGTTGGCGCCGGTCTGGTAAACCCGCCGTTGAAATGTTTTGAAGATGCCCTGGAAGCTTTTGTTGAAAACTACTGTAAAGATCAGTAATATCTGATAGAGCTAATAAAAGAATGAAAAGGAGACACAGATGACCAAAGTAAAAATGTATGATCTGACACAGCGCCTGAGTATTCACACTCCGCCGTGGCCGAGCTATATGCCGCTTCAGGTTCAGTATTTTAAACGAATCGCTGGAGCCCATATGGGTCAGGGTGCAAATGGGCAGATCATTAAAACAAGCAATCATGTTGGTACTCACATTGATGGTGAGATCCATTTCTGTGCAAACGGCAGAACTATTGGTGAAGTTCCACTCGAAGAATGGTGTGGCGACGGGGTTGTTGTAGATATTTCTGATGAAGTCAGCGATTTTTCGCTTTATTCGCCAGAAATGCTGATGAAAAAAGCCGACATTCGCAAAGGCGACATTCTCATCATAAATACCGGCTATCACAAATACAGCTGGGATCAGCCCGAAGCAGACGAAGTAAGATACATGGTCAAGCACCCGGGCCCCGACGCAGAATTTCATAAATGGGCACAGGAAATGAAATTCAAGTGGATCGGCGTAGATTGTGGATCCGCTGACCACCCGATGAATACGATTCTTCGCGACTGGCACCCCAAGCTGTTTGCCAAAGCCGAAGCGAAATTAAAAGAGACTCACGGTAAAGCCTGGGATGAATACTACCCACAGGAAGAATATTATCAGGTCATGCATTTGAAGATGTTTCCCCTGGGAATCGTGCATGCAGAAAATATCGGCGGCGACATTGACCAGTTAAACAATAAGCGCACCTGGATTGGTTTGTTTCCGTGGCGTGCTATAGAACTTGAATCATGTATAAGTCGCATAGTTGCATTTGAATTTGACAAGTAACAACTGATAAATACAAAAAAGGGGCGCGGTCTGCGCCCCTTTTTTGTATTTATCAGCCTATGACACCTTGGATCTTTTTCTGGTTTTCATCTGGATTCGCATGAATATTTTTTCGAGTTCTCTGCTGGTAAAGGGTTTTTCGAGAAAACCGGCCACGCCGAGCCCCTCAAGTTCGCTTTTTTTGGAATCGACCAGCAGACCAGTGCATGCAAGGATCGGAATTTCGGGGTTCAGCCAGTGGATTTCTCTGAATAGTTCTGTGCCGCAAAAATCGGGCAAGACTATGTCAATTAGAACAATATTGAGCCTGTGATTCAGGTTTTTAAAAAGTTCAAGACCACGACGACCGTTTTCGGCCTGAAATGTTTCATATCCAAGGTCGTTAAGGTGGTGGGCGAGAATATCTCTGACATTCGCGTCATCGTCAATCAACAGTGCCGTACCTGCGGGAAATTTTTCGTCAGGAGGCCGGTTTGAGCAGAAATTGCCATCAGCGCAATCCACATTGAACGGCAGAAGAATTGAGAATTCTGTTCCCTCGCCTGGGGTGCTCGAAACATAAACTGCGCCACGATGACCTCTCAACATGCCGAGAACCGCAGAAAGCCCGAGACCGCGACCGGCATATCTGGTGGTAAAAAACGGATCAAAGATTTTGCTCAAATGGGCCGGGGCAATGCCCGCACCGTTATCTACGAATTTTACGACAGTATAAGAGCCTTTTTTGAAAGGAAGACCGAAATAACCGGTTTCATTGCCGTAGAAAGAGCGCTCACCCGGCAATATCGAAATACTAATTTTTCCGTTGGGGCGGTCGCCTATCGCGTCTACAGAGTTTTTAACGATATTTAAAACTGCCTGTTTTATCATCGGCGGATCGGCATTTATTTCGGGCAAACCCTCATCGTAATCTAATGCCAGCTCTATATTCTCGGGGAGCATCTGCAAAATATCGGTTCGGGTTTCTTTAACAAGAGATGCCAGATCGGTTTTTTGAAAAAGACTTGGCAACTTGCCCGTATAAGCCATCAACTGTTGAATAATTTCGCTGGCCTTACGCGCTGCATCGATAATGCGCCTTGCTTTTTCGCCGGCAGCGTTGTTGGTGGGCAGCTCCCTTAACAGAAGGTCTGCGTAACCCATAATGCCTGTTAAGAGATTGTTAAAGTCGTTAGCCAGTCCGCTGGCCATCTGGCCCAGATTGTCGAGTTTCTGTAATTGCAGAAGCTGATTCTCGTAGCGCTGCCTGGCGTTCTCTATTTCGCGACGAAATGAAATATCTCTGACAGTTACTGCAAAACAGTCTTCGCCGGCTATTTCGACAAAACCGATTACGACCTCAGCGGGAAAAATACTGCCGTCTTTGCGTTTGCCAACGCCTTCGATATGAATGCTGGTTCCATTGTTTTTTGCGTTTTCAAGCTCAGGATTCAGAGATTCGATAACAGCGATAAAATCGCCTGGCACCAGGTCTCTGGCGTTCATGCACAGCAACTCATCGCGAGAATACCCGTAGATACGCTCACTTGCAGAGTTACAGTCAAAAATGGCTCCGTCAAAATTTTCGAGGAGAATGGCATCGGATGTGGCTTCAAAAAGCATCCAGTAATTTTTGTGAGCCTCAAGGCTTTTGGCATCCGCATCGTTTTTAGTGCGGCCGGTTATCTCTTTTAAGACCACCAGATTCGAGATTTTGCCACCATTGCCTTCACAGGGGAAAATAGAAACATTCAGCCACCTGTGACTGGCGTTAGCTCTTTTAAGGCGCACCTCAAACTCGGTAAAAACCGCAGGCGGAGAATAATGCTCAGCAATGGGAACAGGCTCAACAAAAAACGAAAATAAACTATGCCCCAGAATTATTGCACCGGGGACTTCGCTCAGAAGCTCTGTAGCAGCAAGAGAGTCTGAAACGATATTGCCTTTTTTATCGATAGCAAGATAGGCAGCAACTGCCGGAGTGTACTCGGCAGTGTCTTCAAGTAACGCCTGTCTATGTGTTTTCGTTTTATTATCAGGCACTTTTTTTCCAACCTCAACATTGAGTCTAGCAAATTTAAAAAAAATCCGACAGGATGCCTGACAAAATATTTTTATTTGCAGCTATAAGCACCCAAAGCATTGACACTTTGCCAAACGATCCTTAGAATTTTGGCTAGACAACAAATGTGTTCGTACTGGAGGAAGTTTATGTTGCATAAATTCGGCCTTAAGGCCATTGTATTTTTGCTTGTTCTTGCTGCACTTACGATTACTCAGCAGACAGATGCAAGCCTATTCAGCGATATAAAACTCTGGTACAGCGAAAAAGCCGAAATAAACAAGCACTCACGCATAATTGGCAACGAAGTAAAAACTCTTTATCGAGAACGCAAAGCAATCCAGAATTTTTCTGAAGGCGCAGCAGGGCTTGTCAAGGCATATCAGGCAATCAAAAACAAACAGCAGAAAACCAGCTTGCCGCAGTTACTCGATATAGCAAGGTCAATCACTCAGGCAGTCTCTGCTTTTAACAGCCTGGCTCCTAAAATAGAAGCAATGTACACTAATGCCCAACCAAGCATGAGCTATTTTTCCGAACTGACCGACAAAACAGAAACTATACAGACCAGCAAACAAAAAATACTGGTAAAAACTTTTTCAGACAACCGCCTCAATAAGCTTGCGGGCAGCAATGGCTGGAACCGTGTTTTCAGCTCAATTAAATCTGATCCGCTGAATATTTTCAGATGGGGCAAGCTAAGTGACGAATACAAGCTTGGCAAAATAGAAGCACAATATCCTCTCAAATGCGCCCAGATTGCCTTTGAAGCTACCGCCTACTATACTGCGGCAAAAAACTCCATACAAGAACTTCTCTCTATTCAGAAAGAAATTAAAGGAATCGTCGGCGGCGACTTATCGGCAATCTTAAACATGGCCGGCACAATCGAAAAGATTCAAAATTCGGGCAATTCAATAGAATCGCTCGGCGAACTGGCAGAAAAAGGCGCGAACAGCCTGACAGGCCGCTTCAGTGAACTTCTTAAAATTCAGGAAACCTATGTCGCAGCCAACAAAGCCTATAATGAAAAATACAATAAATCAGACGGACAAACCTCAACTGCCACAACTTCGGCAACAACTTCACAGAATCAAAAAACGATTTCTTCAACAACGCCAACCTCGAACACCTCAGGTTCGAGCAATATAACCCTGAAAAAGGCCATGGAAAACTATCAGAAAGCTTACGAAGCCTATGTCGAGATCTATCAGAAAAGCGGCTTCACCCAGGCTGAGCTGAACAAAGCAATGAGTGATCTGCAGAACGCCAAAAAACAGCTCGAACAGGCCAAAGCTGCACAATAGAACTGATAACCGCCCATCATCACTGCTCTCTCTTGCAAATTGCCCGCATAAATCCGGGCAATTTGTTTTTTAAAGAACAAAACAAGTCGGTTGAAAGAATTCTAACTCTGCATTAAACTGCATCTATGAATAAAGATTCAGAGAAGAATACGAGGCATTTTTTGAGAGCCTGGCATGCACCAATGCGTAGCCTGGTTTTCTTTTTCTTTTTGATAATATTACCGGTAATTACGGCATGGCTCGCATGCACAAGCATTCAGGACAATCTCGAAAAAGACCAGCAAAAACAGACACTTGATGAAATGGCTGAAATGACAGCCCACATGGCTCGCCTGACTAACCCTGAAACATATTTTCAAGACTCTCTGCGCCGGCTTTCAGACTCTTTCAGATGGGCTTCAGCGACCGAAGAAATTCACAGACCATTTTCGTCAGATGTTCTTGAGCTCTTTCTTTTCGATTCATACGGAAACCGCATTGCCTGGCCGGGTAAACAAAGCGGCAAAAAGAAAATTTCAGAAGACTATTTAAAAGCCCTTGTGAATCTTCACAAAAATCCCGCAACACAGTTAAATAAACGCGAACAATCAAATGCAGCAATGTTTTCAGGCAATTTTGCAACAATTCGCTCGTTAGCAAATTCTCCTGAAACTCTGGTAAGTTTTCAGGGCATAGGGTTGCGACGCCTCGGAGCCTGGTTCGACCTGAAACTTCCAGGAAAAACAGGCAATGGTTACCTTCTGGCCTGGCTGCACCTCGACAACTTGTCACGTTACCAGCTTGCAGAGCAGGCTATTCATAAAATACAAAGACTGGCCGGCAAGGATTACATATTTTCATGGATCGACCTCAACGATCCTTTAAAACACAAATGCACACAGCGAAAGCGCCTCGGAGAAGTGGGGCTGAGGCTTCTGGCAAATGAAGGGCTGAAATCAGGATTCAGAGTTGCAACCGAGCTCTTTGCTCTGACAGACACCCCTGAAGGCATAAGGCTTATCTGCAGTCGAAGCCTGCCAACACCACCCAACGTTCTCACCACCTATTTTAACCTGCTCAGAACTATTTTGCCGGTGTTGTTTCTATTTCTGATCTGGAAAACCGTTTTCATGGTAAGGCTCGATCTCTCAGTCAGACTGCAATTTGCGATGATTTTCGGGTTTACTGCTCTGACGGGTATCATGATCCTTCTCGTGGGCACCGTTGCTTATCAGTATGAAAAGCAGAACTCACTGATAGCTGATTATAAACAGCGCGCAGTTGAAATTCTTGAAAAAATAGACCGTAATTTTTCGGCCTCGTATGGCGATCTTCTTCGCCAATACCGAAACCTGAACGAAAGGCTGAAAAACACACAAGAGAACCCGCAAGATATCCTGGCTCCCCTTACTGTGGCTCAGAAAAACGAGAATATAGCTTTTGCCGGCTACACCGACAAATCAGGAAATTTGCTTTTCAGGGCTCCGGAAAGTCGAAAAGCTGAGTATGCCGACACTCTTGAAGGTAAATACACCAGTCTTATCACCAACATTTCTGGGCAGATAATTCGTATTTTCAATTCTTCAAAAATACCGGGTAAAACTTACGCCCCCGACCCAATAGGACTAAAAAACATTGCAAACGGCCCGGTAGAGGGCTTACTGGCAAACCGTTCTACCCTGCAAAACATAACCTTTGACGGCGACGAAACCCTCACATTCATGGATCTGACGATAGACGAATCAGATACTGCCTCGGCCTGTCTGTTCATAATTCACGAACCACGAAAAATGCAGTTGAAATATCTGGCCGTGACCGGTCAGAACCTCTCGGGTAAAACAGGATTCGGGCTGGCGGCTTTTCCGAAGCGTCACGCCGATCGCAACGCATATTACCCACGATTTTCTTTCACAGCAGAACTTCCACTCTGGAAACTTCAGGACATGGTCAATCAAACACAGGTTTCCTGCTTTAAAAGAGGGCGTATAGACGACCGAGAAGTGCTGGTTGCCGCAATATCAGGACATAACCTGAAAAATTACAATCTTTTTCTGATTATCCCCTTCGAACCGATCAGAATCGAAGCCGGGCATCTTTCTGGCATTTTTGTCGCCGCCACAATTCTCTCGCTTATCTTTATAGTTTTTTTAAGCAGCATGCTGATAAAATCGCTCATTACACCGATTACCATGCTGGCCGCCAATACAACGGCTCTAAAAAATGCCAAGAGTGAGGCCGTCACAGAGAGCCTTGCTCTTTCTGAATCAAACGAACTGGGGGGCATCTCTACGGGCCTGACAGATTTGATTCTAAAAGTTCGCGAGTTCAATGAAGGCCGATCGGTTAAGCGCCATCTGCTTCCCCCCGATGCATTGTTGCTGAATCAAACCGTTCTCAACGGCTTTCAGATAAACAGGAGCAATGAGGAAAAGGAAATTTACCATTTTGCTATTATTGGTGATTCATTGATAATGGCATTCATGATGCGAACTGATCTTTCTGGCATTGAAGCTTCGTTGACCCTTTCAATGGCCAGAATGGCAGTAAAACTTATCTCTGAAGAGCTTAACGTGTATTCGGCTTATCACTGCCTCAAAGATCTCGAAGAGTACTTCAGAATAAATCTTCGCCGAAAACTGGGCGGCGATTTTATCATGTTCATAATCAACCATGAAGAGAAAAAATTATCATATAGCGGTTGCGGGGCAATCAAATTGGCGACAATAAACACCGACACCGAAGAGCTTAACATGATTTTTCTGCCTCAGTGCGAACTTGGCAGCACTGAGTTTCACAAATTCAATAATCAGGAAATCGCATTTGGCCCAGAAACATTTTGCCTGGCTATTTCTGCCGCATTTTCTGATCAGTGCTGCGAAAAGCTCACAGAAATGAAGTCAAACCTTTGCATGCAGGTCAAATCTGGAGTTTCGTTGCTGGCTGCCATTCATGCCGAAGCCGAAAAAACCTGTGCTGAAAACTTTCTGGAATCAGCCAGCATGATAGTTGTACAGAACATGCTTTCTGGAAAGGATAAGCAATGAGCAGCGGAGCCGAAAGATCATTTTTGAGCATTATGTCCGGGAATGAAGGCTCGCGCAGGTTTTTGCGCTGGCTGGTGATAGTTGCCCTGACCTGGTGCATCCCCGCAGCCATTATCTGGACGGGCGTCAAGCTGTTCGTATCGGAACGCATCAATCATGAAAATTCCAGAATTTTTGATGAAATCAATCATGACCTCGATAATTTTATTTATGACAGTCTGCCAACCCGCTTTTTTTACCCGCGATTTAATAGTCTTCTTCGGCAATTAAAGGGCCTGCCTTCAAATCGCGATGTTCTTGAAAAAATAATAGAAGGCTTTGAAAGCCAATGGCCTGCAGGAATGCTTGAAATATACCTTTTCAACGGCGATGGAGGCGTATTGCCGATACATGGCGCGCGCGAAGAGCATGAAATATTTTTTAAAATGGCAACCGCCGATGATCAAGAAAGCGCTCAGGTATCACCGGAGCAGCTCAATCAGATAGGTAAGATCCTGCCCGCGCCAGACCTGATGCTCTCAAGAATTCGCGACCAACGCGACAGGGTCGTAGAACTGGGCAACCCCGACCGCTTTTCCCTGTGCTTTTTTGACTGCGATAAATCGATAAAAAACCGTTTTGTTGCCGGCATGCTGATTTTTGTTCATTTAAAACATCTCAAAGTATCCGACATTCTCGATGTAACCGTCTCCAAAGTTAAACCGACTAATTTCGGTTTTATAAACGATGATGGCACAAGATTGCCGACAATTCTTGCAGACCACGATAAAGACACACTTATCGACTATTATCAGCAGTATCCAACCAATGCTTTTATTCTTAAAAACAAACTGATCAGCCTCAAGCGTTTTGACGAATACACCCTTCTGCTTGGAGCCTACGATGCGCCCTGCCCACCGACTTTTTTTCTCGGAATTCTTCTTCTGGGTTTTATTGGCGCCAGCATCTTTTTTCTCAAACTCAGTTATCGCATAATTGTTTTACAAATTAGATTTCAACATAATATCAGACAGCGCCTTGTCTGCCTGTTTGCTCTATGCTACGGCCTCCCTCTCATAGCAGCTGTTTTCATGAGCGTTCAGTATTTAATTGAGCTTAAACATTCACTTATCATTGAGGAAAAACAAGAAAATTATCGTCGCCTTGCAGAGATTGATGCAGGTTTTACAAGGTTTTCCACAGCCAGACTTCTTGAATTCAGAAAATTCACTGAAGATCTCAAAAAGGTAGTTACCAGCCCAGATGAATTGAAAGCCAGATTGAAAGAAAAATATAATGAATTCGTCATCGACAATGTACACATGGTCTCATCACAATCTGAAGTAATCTACAGCAACGACATTATGACCGCCGAAGTCAGACGGCATTACAACAGCATCAGAACAGAAAGACAGAAAATCCTCGAAAGCTGGAAAGCCCGCCACGCAAACATTTCACCACGCCATCTCAAGGCTCTTTTTGATGGCCCGGGGCCTGATGGTTTTCCGCCAGAGCCTGAGAAAACAGAGGGTCACGGAAGTTTTGTCAAAATTTTTACGAGCACCGCCCTGGCCGCCATGGACTATTACAACCGTTCACACGGCATCTTCAGTCCTCTCCAGCGAAATGCTTCAAACCTTGTCATCGATACCCTCATAGAATCCAATACGCACACCCTTTTTCAATCGGCCCGCACTAATATTTCAAGATTTACCAATATCCAGGGACTCGACGAAATCTTTCTTGCGTATCTTGATGTTCTGCCAGGGCCCTCATCTGAAGCCTGGTATGCATTTGCCATGCTCATCGATCTGGTTAATTTCGAGCGACAATACTTCGAAAAGCTTTTCGGAGACCTCAAATCGAGAAGCGTGATAATGAATCGAGTATTTCCTGAAGAGGATATAAGGGCCGTTTCTATGCATCAGTATGCGGTTAACTATCCTTCTGTGCTTGAATTTAAAAAGTTTGAAGCAATCATCAGACGCAGTAACACAGACTTTAAAACCTTCACGCAACTGATGAAAGTTGACGGCCGCGACTCCTATGTCAGCGTTCTGCGCGGTTCATATCTTAAACATTATCTGCTGCTGAAAATCTCGCCCGTAGATAAACTTGAAGCTATCTTCAAAAAAAGAGTCAATGTAATCGTCATCATCTTTGCCGTTGTCCTCATAATGGGGCTGGCGCTGGCACGACTGCTCACCAGACTTTTAATTCTTCCGATAAACGATATCATGCATGGAGTAAAAGCTCTTGCCGAGAGAAATTATCAATATCGAATTCCGGTAAGATCCGAGAATGAATTTGGCATACTGGCAAAAGCCTTTAACGAATCTGCCGCAATACTCAAACGTCTTACCATTTCAGAAAAAATTCGCAAACAGCTCTATCCTGAAACAGAATTTCGCTGCGGCAGTTACCTAATCGCAACCGCTAATTCAAATTCGCGCATTATCCTGAGCGATTTTTTCGATTATATCCCCCTTAAACAGGGCACTTACGCATTGATCCTGGCTGAAGTATCAGGAAACGATATTTCGGCAGCTTACCTTACCGCAATGCTGAAAACCTCTTTCACCTTACTCTGCCCATGCTTTCCGCTCAACCCTGAGATCATTCTCGAAAAACTCAATCAGATTTTTCTTCCATACTATAAGAAGGGCCATATGACAACCTGCATGATCGGAATCATAGACCCCACCAACGACAAAATAATATGCGCGAATGCCGGTCAGTCATACCCGGTATGCATCTCTGAAAAATCAGGAGAAAAGGCCTTCATCAGCTTACCTTCTACTCCTCTTGGCCTGCATCCCGACACAAAATTCAGAAAGCACGAAATTGAGCTGGAAAACCGCACTCTTGTTCTTTACTCAGACGGCGCAGTAAATCTTCTCGACCAGAACGGCGAAAAGCTGGGCCATGAAAAATTTCTTGAGATTGTTCAGCAAAGCATCAAAACTGATTCCCGCAATCCGTCAGAAGAAATTACGCGGCGCCTGAACGCGGTTTCCATGAATGTTCCATGGCGCGACGATATTACCATCATGTGTATTCAAAACCGCATCTGATTATTTTTTTCTTGAGGCAAAAGACTGCAGATATACAATGGCTTTACGGGCAAGAGTTTTATCAGAGCCGGTTGCAGTTTTAAAAAATTCACGCAGGGCGTCAAGATAGACAGGGTTTTTCTGATAAGACATGGCAAGAATGGTCTGATTGCGAATTTCCAGAGAACTGTCGCGCAACATGGTCTTTAACAATTCTTCAACTTCAGCCCCTCTCATGCGTGACAACACAAAAACTCCGGCCTCTCTGATCTTGTCGTCAGGGTGCCCGGGAAGATTTTTAAATGCCTGAAAAATTTTCACCGCGCCAAAATTATCGAGAGCAGTCCTGGAAGCCTGGGCAAGCAACGGCACATCACAACGCAAAAACGGGCAGATATGAAGCACTGCCGACGGGTTTTTAGAGTTTTCCAATCCTTGAATGGCGGCCAGAGAGACTCTATGGTCTTCGTGATAAAGAAGGCTGGCGAGAACATCTATTACCCCCGGATCTTGATAAAAGCCGATTTCTCTGGCGACAAAAGCCAGTCTGAGAGGCTCAGGGCGGGTAAGAAGATACTCTATGAAGAGAGGAATATGCGCAGGATTTTTCTGGGCAAAAAGCTGCCTGAGCTCAGCATCGGTTATGGCAAGCATTTTGAGCTTGCCAATCAGATCGTCTTTTAAAGCATCTTCAGAGAGGTCAATAGAAACATCTGGAATCAGCTCAGGCTCTTCGGCGATAAAATCGCTTTCGGGCGCGACTAAACCTGAAAATTTCTCATCCTGCTGCGCAATCGGCATGTTGGCTCCGCCGAAGGCCTGGGGAGGAATTTTACCCTGCAATGCCTTGCGACTCAACGATTCCCAGAGGGCATCCAACTCACGGTCTGACTGAATCGGAGATCTGCGAACCACCGGCATCATCGCCGGAATTTCCGGGGCATTTGTTTCAATGACCGGTTCTATAGCAGCAGGTTGTGATGGCGGCGTTGAAACTGACTGAGATGGCGCGGCAACCTCAGCAGATGTCTGAGCTTTGGCATAGTGTGACTGCAAAACTGCAGGAAGCTCGTGAGCATCCTCAATTTCGGGCATTTCTGGTTCGGGCTGCACTTCTCTTGACAGATCCGATTCTTTTGCTGGCAGCGTTTCAGGTTCAACTTCCGCCTCAGAAGCAGATTCGGCCTCAGATGAGTCCAGGTTATGTTCAGCTGTCACTGAAGTTTCCTGAACGTTTTCTTCTGGATCACCAGAGACATTGTCTTCCGTATCAGAAGCCCCATTACCCGCTTTGGGCCTGAGCACCTTGACTTTTTTTATAACCTTAACGGTTTTTTTGCCCGAAGGAGCAATCTGAGAATCTTCGGCAGACGGAATATCCAGATTTATTTCTGCCGTCTGAATAGCCGCAGCCCGTCTACGTCTAACAATCACAATAGCAGGCAAAACAATAACCAGCAACAGCATCCAGTATTTTTTCGCCATGCTCACATAGAAAGCCGTAGCAGCTCCGGCATACGGTTTTTTAGCCGATTTCGCTTTGGCAAAATAGCCAATGGCCTTTACAAGATTCGGTGTTTTTGAATTCTGGTAATAAAGTCCCTGTGCATAATTGGCAAGGGAGCTTCCGCTGTCTTTACCCGAAAGGATTCTGGCAAAACGGTTGATAGAGCTCCAGTTCGGGCTTTTTGAATTTATAAGGGCTTCTAGATATATAGCCAGAAGGTCAGCCGACTCTTCTACTGCATCTTCGTGATCCTGTAGCATGGATATTACTTCCTGGTGGTTACCCGCACGAGAAACACCGCTGACTTTATTGAACAACTCTACGGGATCGGCGCTTAAAGCAGGTAACTCAACCGGATTAACAGGAGCAGTTTCGCCAGAAGTTTCAGCAGTTTCCTCTGTGACGATAAAGTCGTTATCTTGCGCCAGAATACTGCGCTGATACATAAGCGGCAGCGCCATCAACCAGAGCATGAATAACCAGAAGGCTCTTTTTTCGCGGTTTGGCAGCATAATATTCAGTCTCGCAATTTCAAGCGGGTCTTTTTCTTGCCATGCACGAGCTCTTGCAGACACGAGGTTTCATTATCCAGACTGTTTTCCATTCTTTTAATGCGAGATGGCAAAGAAGACGCGGAATTTTCAGAGTTGCCTGAGCGCCAGGGATAGCCATCTTTCATTGTTTTTTCAGTATTTGCAGTTCGCAATTCGCTGATTCTCATCTGTTGCAGCTCTTTTTCGTAATACTGCTTATCTGACGAAGGTGCCTGACGGCAGCCGCCGACGAGCACAATCAGCGCCGCAAGAATAACCGCAGCCGAAGTTTCACGCTTTTGGCAAAAGACAAATTTTGCAGACATACTAAAAAGTTCCCGAATTTGATTAACAAGATTCAGGCTATCTAATCGGGAAGCTGGTGCGTTTTGTTTATAGCGATCGGCAAATAATTAGATAAAAGCAGAATAAATCATTGCTTTTCACTCTGCTTATGATCGCTATCATGGTGCTTACGCGTTGCGATTCTGAGGCCGGCGTTGTCAATAACCACCCTGCTATCCGATGGCACTGATTCGGTAAGCCAGACATTGCCGCCAATAACAGCATTGTCGCCAATCAGATTATCGCCAAGAATGGTGGCACCGGCGTATATTACTACGTTATTTCCGATTGTTGGGTGTCGTTTGGCACGCCGAATTATCTGACCATCTTTGTCGCGTGGAAAATTGAGCGCTCCAAGAGTTACCCCCTGGTACAGAGTGACATTGTCGCCAATATTGCTTGTCTCACCAATAACAACACCGGTTCCATGATCTATAAAAAAACTCTGCCCGATGGTTGCGCCGGGATGAATATCGACACCTGTTCGAGAATGAGCCCATTCGGTCATGATTCTCGGAATAAGCCTGAGGCCACAACGATAAAAGAAATTCGCGACCCGATAGACGGCAACAGCCTCAAGTCCGGGGTAACTGAAAATGATTTCGTCAAAATCAACTGCAGCCGGATCGTTTTTAAAGGCGGCCTTCACATCAAGATCCAGCATTTTCCTTATTTCTGGAACATTCTCTAGAAACGAAAACACCACATCTTCTGCGACTTTCTCGCAGTTGCCGCACCCCGCGTTACCTTTGTGACAGCCATGAATAAGCTCTCGATACAGCTGAGGTTTCAGCTCTTCATATATTCTGGCAACTCTGTAGCCAATACGCATCTCGATCGAATCGAACGATGCTTCAGAATGACCGAAGTATCCGGGAAAAAGCAAAATAAAAATATCCTGAATGATGTGATAAAGGCGTTCTTTGTCGGGCAACGGGCTGCTGTCGAAATGTTGAACTTCTCTGTGTTGGTCAGTAATAGAACGAATAATATCTTCAGCGACCTGTTTTAATTGCTTTTTCATAGAATTCTCCTGATGAGTAGAATATACTTGAAAATCG
>SABV01000301.1 GCA_009928855.1 Erysipelotrichia bacterium
GTTATCAGCGGGCTCAACAGCATTGAGATTTCAGCCACAGTTCTTGATGTTGATGCCAGGCCTTCAACCATGGTAAGCCGCTTTTCTCCTGAACCAGCAATCAGAGTCGGCATCGCCAAACTTTCTAATTCACTGGCACAGGGTCAGGAATTTCCTCTGCAGACCATCGTAATCGACAAAAACGGCAATAAAATCAGTCAGGGTGATATTCAGCTCGAAATCATGCGCAAAAGATGGTTTTACACTCAAAAGCGCGACAGTGAGGGCGGCATCTTTTATAACTGGGCAAGCGGCTGGGTTCGCAGTTATCAAACGAAACAGACCATTAAAGACGGCTCGGCAATCTTCGATTTGATTCTCTCTGAGGGTGGCGATTACATGCTGAAAGCGACTTACAACAACGGCAGCGATGAAACCGTTACTGCCATGAGCTTTTTTGTCGACTATTCGTATGCCAGCTTTGAAGATTTTAATAAGAACAGCCGTATTCGAAGCGAAAACGAAATTCTGCTCATGCCGGATCGCACTGTTGCAGCCGTCAACGAACGCGTAAGAATACGATATTCTATGCCACGACCATGCGAATACGCCCTTTTTACAAGAGAATGCGACGACATTCTCAGCGCCAGAGTTGTTAAGCTCGACCACGCTCAGGGTGAATTCATAGAAACCATGACAGAAGAATGCCGGCCAAATGTCTACGTAGGGCTGTTGGCACCTGCAACCCGCGGCGGCTTTCCTCTCTACACAAGCCAGGTCGATTCGGATTACCCACGCGCTTACTTTGGCTTCGCTAACATCAAAGTGCAAAACACTGTTGATGCGTTGTCGATTTCGATAGCCCCTGAATTAAATGGCGAACTGAAAGCCATGCCAGGAGACATGCAGAAACTTAGTTTCATGGCGAAAGACAAAAACGGCAAACCGGCAGAAGCAGAACTGGCTATTTGCGTAGTTGATGAAGCGGTTCTCTCTCTGACTGGCTTCAATACCCCGATATTAACAACCCTCACTGATTTTCTGCTGCCACTGTGCGTCTTCACAGGCGACCTGAGAACCTCGCTTATCAGCCAGGAACTCTTTAAACTCATATCAACCAGAGCGCTTACAGGCGGCGACCAGGGGGCTGGAGGTATTGCCTCAGATCTCGAATCGCGCAAAGATTTCAGACCGGTAGCTTTCTGGCACCCGGCAATATTGACGAACGCTGAAGGTCGCTGCGAAATAGAGTTTAAACTGCCCGACAGCATGACTTCTTACAGAATTTATGTAGTCGCCACAGATCGCGGCACTGGCTTCGGCTCAAAAGAAAGACAGCTGAAAGTCAGCCGAGAATTCTACATAGAACCAGGGCTGCCAAAGTTTCTCACAGCAGGCGACGAAGCTGTTTTTCCGATATCTCTTAGCAACAAGGGCCCTCAGAGTGGCATTGCAACGTTAAAAATAGCCGAAACAACAAACATTACCGCTGTTCCGGAAAAAACCGAAATTCAATTGAGCCCCTATACCAACGGAATAATCAAAACCAGACTTGAGGCAGACAATGGCGCCGGCGAAGCCAAGCTTGTTCTGGCAGGCCAGTTTAACGGAATGAGTGACGCTATAGAGCGCAGCATGCCGATTAATACCGCGTCAACAATTATAAGAAGGCAGCTGTCAGGGCATTTTGCCGGCAATCATCTTGTAAGACCTGATATTCCGACCTACGTAGCCTCAATGAGCGCGATTGAACGGGGCGGCGCAATATCTGCCAAACTCAACGTCTCCACTACTCCATGGGCAAGAATCGCGCCGTCACTGTCATACCTGATGCGCTATCCATATGGCTGCGTAGAACAGACAAGTTCTGGCATTATCCCTCTTGCAGCCATGCGCGGACTTATCAGAGACGGCAAACTACCTGGTTTCAGTTTGACCATGACAGACAAATTTCTTGAAAGTGGCATTAACAAATTGCTAAAAATGCAAAGAGGCTCCGGCGGTTTCAGCTACTGGCCTTCAGAATACTCTGATTCGTGGTGGGGCTCTCAATACGCGGTTCTCGCACTGAGTCTGGCTCAAAAAGCTGGTTATCCTATCGACAACGATAGACTTGATGCTGCAACCGAGTATATAAGTAAAAGTCTCTTCAGGCAAAACAATGAGTATCTGTTTGAGAATGGCATAATGGCTCTGGCCGTGGTAAATCTCGCCATGAACAAAAAACTGAAAGCCGCCGATTTTGACGTTCTCAAAAATAAATACAGCAAAGCCGGCGTAGAAAGCAAACCTTTGCTTCTCTGGGCTGAAGCACTCTGCGGCGAAACATCAATTGAAGAACTTGCGGCAAGAATGGCTCAGATAAAACCAGCGCCAGGGTCTGTAAGTCACGGCTGGCATTTTTCTACGGTCAGGCAGAATGCCTTTGCGCTTCTTGCCAACCTGACGATAAAAGCTGAAAGAAAACAGGCTGACGACATCGCAGGGGCTCTTCTGAATTCGCTCAAAGACAAGGGCTATTGGAATTCAACAGCAGACACCGGCCTGGCGCTCTTTGCACTCTCTGAATACTTCGCAGCAACCGCTCCGTCGCTCGCAGAAGAAGCCACAGTGACTCTCACGACTTCCGTTGGCAGCAGACCGTTAGATACAGGCAAAAACGGCATAACAATAGAACTTGAACCGGCCGAATTGCTTGCCACCTCCGGCATAAAGCTGGAAACACCCGGCAAAACAATGCTGAACTGGAGCCTGGAATACTCATACCCGGATCTGGCTTCGCGCTCAGAATCTGTAAACAAAGGCTTCTCAGTAGAAAAAAGAATCGAAAACCTCAATGGCAACAAAGAAATAAGAGTTGGCGATCTTCTCAAGGTTACAGTTGAATTCGAAGATCAGTTCAGAAAAGAAGGCGACTATGTAACCCTGAGTTATTTCGTTCTTGAAGATCCTGTTCCGGCAGGTTTTACCGCAATCAACTCGGCACTCAAGAATGATTCGTTACCTCCAGAGGCTGAAAAAGAAGACGAAGAATATTACTGTGACTGGAACGATGGAGCCTACACATTTTATCCGGATCACAAAGAATTGCGCAACGATCGTCTTCTGGCATTCAAAAACCGCATGTGGTCTGGCAGATTCAAAATTGTTTATTATCTGAGAGCTATATGTGAAGGCACGTTTAAAATGAAGCCAACTCAGGCCGCCCTCATGTATAACCCTGAGATTTCTGGAATGAGCCTCCCACAGACAATAAAAGTATTACCAGCTGAATAAGCACTAACAAAAAAACGCCGGGCGAACTTGTTTCGTCCGGCGCTTTTTTATGAGAAAATAAGTCGAATGAAAAAAAAAGCGTTAATTCTGACCCTTGCCATAACAATTCTGGCTGCAGTCTGGCTGCTGCGAGGCGTCTGGCTGCCGTTTTTATGTGAAAACCCGCAGACACTTATAGACAAGCATTTCTCAAGCGGGGGGCTTTACACCGACCGCCACGGCAGAATTCTCAAAGTTTTTGCAGATGAACGCGGCGACTTCGCCGTCTACACGAGTCTTGCCAGCCATTCAGCACAATTGCTTAACGCGGTGTTAATTGCCGAAGACCGCAACTTTTACACTCATCCAGGTTTCGACATAAGATCAATGGCCCGAGCGCTATGGCAAAATGTTTCCAGCAGACGAATAGTTTCTGGAGCATCGACCATATCACAGCAATTGATAAGAGTCGTAAAACCTCGCTCAAGAACCATTTCCACCAAAATATCAGAATTGTTAACAGCTCTCAGGCTCGAAAATATAGTGCCTAAAAACCTGATTCTAGAAAAATATCTTAATGCGGTCTGCATGTTCGGCAATATCCGCGGTACGCACATGGCCGCTCTTCTCATGTTTGGGAAAAGCCCCGAGATGCTCAACCTTGCCGAGAGCGCAACTCTGGCTGCTGCGATTCAGGCGCCCGGCCGATTTGATCCATTCACAAAAGCGGGCAATATTCGTCTGCTTAAACGACGCAACTGGCTTCTTAACGAAATGCTCAAGGCTGGCAAATGCACGGCAAAAGAATTCGAAAACGCAATCTCAACCATTATTCCGACCCACAAACGTCACCGGCCATTCAACGCTCCGCACTTCTGCGAACTGGCTGTAAACCTCTATCAAGAGCCCAAAGGCACACTAAAAACAACCATAGACCTCGACACCCAGAATTTTTTGCATTCCACTATTTCTTCACACATGCCCAGGCTGATGAAAAGCGGCGCGAATCAGGCCGGCGCGATAATAGCAGACGCCGGCAATCTCGAAATTCTTGCCATGACCGGCTCAGCCCAATATGGGCCAATTGCCGGCGGTTTCAATAATGCCTGCATCGCC
>SABV01000302.1 GCA_009928855.1 Erysipelotrichia bacterium
TCAGCGCATCAGTGCATGAAACGCTCTGAAGTCAGTATTTTCTGTGACTGAATGAATTCTTCGCGATCGGTTTCGGGCAAAAATACTGCTGCGCTGAAATCATCAATAGAGCTCGACTGATATGTTTTTGACCTGCCGGTGCGTGTTTCCTGCCAGGCCTCAGCTTTTTGCGTAACGACAACAAAATCGTCTGGTACAGTTACTTCGAGTTTTACACTTTCGAAATCAACCGGAAACACACCCCACTTGGAAACGAGAGGACCAACCATGAAACGCTTTCCAAATTTTTCGCGCTCGAAAAGGCGGGTAAAATCATCTGCTAAAAACCCTTTTCGCTTATTTTCGGGTTCTTTTTCCTGTTCTTTCAGGGCTTTTCTTATGCTGTCTATGCTGTAATTTACAGCTATTTTTGCTTTCAGGTCAAAAACGATGGTTTCATCAGGCTTAAGTTCAAAAGTGTGTCTGGGTTTATCTCTGTCGTAGCCTATGCGTCGCCCATTTACGCTTACCTGAACCTGGTTCTCTGATGTGGGGTAAAGGACTCTGAACTTAACAGAGCTTTGCACTGCAGAATTGCCACGATTTTTAATTGCCACTTTTAGTGAAGATTCTGCATCGCTGCCAACTATTTTTACCTTTGCCTCGCAGGTTGTTACCTTAAAGTTTTCTGAAAGGCCTTTTTCTATTATAAACTCCGGAAATCTCGGAAGCATGTTGCGTGGCGCGGCATACAGCGTGCCTGACAGCATCAGCGATAAAATTGCTATCAGGGCAACAGTTGTTGTGACGTATTTTGTCATTTGTTTAACCTCATCCATTAAAGGGTAGACACATTATATTGCGTTTTATCCTTAATTGTCAAAGAGCTGGAAGTTTTATGGGTTATACGGTAGAATATCCTGATTACACCTTTGTTTACAGTATTTGAAAGGAATGCTTTTGAAAAATAAAACGGTATTCGCAGATCTGCATGTTCACAGCACCGCCTCTGATGGTCTTCTTTCACCTGTTCAGCTGGTGCAAAAATCCGCTGGAATCGGTCTCTCTGTTCTTGGTATAACTGACCACGACACTATTGACGGCATAAAGCCTGCTCGTGCCGAATGCAGCGCCTGCTCTTTGAAGCTGGTGCCCGGTATTGAGCTCTCATGCGGATGGGAGGGCCGGGACTCTTCTGTTCATGTTCTGGGTCTTTTTATCGATGAAGATTCGCCGGAGTTGTTGACGCTGCTTGAGAGCCAGAAAGAATCACGATATCATCGTGCTCTTAAAATAGTCTCTCTGCTTGCAAAAGAAGGGTTCGATGTCTCTGAACTGCAATCACAGTTTGAGAATTCTCGCGACAAGGTGTTAGGCCGACCACATATTGCACGTTTTCTTATGGATAAAGGCTATATAAAAGATTTTCAGGAAGCTTTTGATCGCTATCTTTCACGTGGCAAGCCTGCTTACGTGCCTAAAGATCATGTGCTCCCAGAAGAAGGAATCAGAATTATTCATGCTGCCGGTGGTATCGCAATACTGGCTCATCCGGGGCTTATTCCCGACTGGGACCGCGTCTGGGCAAAAATCGGCGATATGCCATGGGATGGCATCGAAACATACTATTCTGAACATAAAAACAGCGATATTGAAAGGTTTAAAAAGATCGTTGCCAAACGAAATATGCTGGCAACGGGTGGCAGTGACTATCATGGTGATTATGGGAAGCACATAGACCGACTGGGGCAGGCTGGGCTCTCTGAGCAGCAGTTTGCCGAGCTTCTTGAAAAATGTTCAAAAAGGGGAGTCAGCTTCTCATGAAAAATGAAAAAAGCGTCAGGCCGGTAAAATCTTTGCATGAAGTTGAAAATAATGAAGTTGGTGATGTTCGCCCAGCCTCTGATATAGAATCGCGTCGCCCCAGAGTCTGCATGGTCGGTGCTTTTCACTCACCGACTTTTTCCGGGCGGGTTGCCAGTGAGTTGCTGGTGGCTTCCAGGGGGGTAGAACTGGCTATTGCCGCATCAGAACGAGTCTCTTATCTGCATCAAAAAGAATTTTCTATCTCTGCGTTTGTTGACAAAGTGCTTGCGCGACCTGAAAGCGGTCGTTATCGTCTCTGGATCATGCCGGTTTTTGCTCTGCCACCTTCGATAGACCAGGGAGAATTCTGGACTGTAACCGAATTTGATGCGATAAACCCCGATGTCAAAGCTTTAAAAAGACTCAAGAACCTCGATGTGGTGTGGGTTACTTCTGAAGAGCATGCCAAAGCCTGTATAAAAGCAGGTATAAAAAAAGAGGTCGTGCGGGTATTTTCTATGCCTGTTAATCAGCGCACTTTTCACCCTCGCGTGCCATGCCCGACTCGATATGCTCCAGAAAAAAATGTTTTCAGATTTATCGTTTCCGGCAGTCCTTTGAAGCGTAAAGGTATAGAAGACGTTTTGCACGCGTATATTAAAGAGTTTAAGCCGCACGAAAAGGTTGAGCTCGTAATCAAACTAACCCATCTTCCAAAGATTAAAAAAGATTTTGATTACGAAATAACTGATCTGCGCAAAAAACTTGGAGCACTTAACCGCACATTTGCAAAAGTTACGATTATTGCCGAAACTCTTGCTGATATTGAATACGCAGGGCTGCTTGCATCGGCTGACGCTTATGTTGCGGCAGGGCTTTCGTTTAATTCTGCCGTGTCAGTGAGAGAAGCCATGTCGTGTGCTCTGCCGGTAATTGGCCCTGATTATCTTGCAAATATTGCCGGTTTAACAGAACAAAGCGGCTTTCTGCTTTCGACTAATGAACTTCAGCTGGCTCCAGGCGAACTATACGCAAGTTCACCGGCCTGCAAGGTCAGGCAACTCAATGCCGAGAAGCTGGCGGCAGCAATGCGCGAAGCGGTTACCTGTTGTAACAAGGCGCGCAAAATGGGGCTTGTCGGGCAACGTTTTATGAAGAAACAACCCGACTGGAAATCGTTTGCTGCCGATGTTGCAAAGATCGCAGGAGAGCGGTTCAGTCTGCAGAAGTCTTGATTGGCAGGGTGACGATAAAAGTTGTGCCTTCGTTTACTTTGCTGGTAACAGAGATCGTGCCTTTGAGAAGCTGAACAATGCGATGAGAGACGGCAAGGCCAAGGCCTGTGCCGGTCCAGTCGCGTTTAGTGGTAAAAAACGGGTCGAATATCTGTTCGAGCTGTTCTAGTGGTATTCCACAACCGGTATCTGAAACCTTTATTGCGATCGCATTTGCCTGTTCTTCGGCTTTTGTTATTTCGACTCTGATTTTGCCAGAGCCTGTTATTGACTGATAGGCGTTAAGAAGCAGATTGACCATGAGCTGCTGAAACTGGCTTTTGTTGCCTGTTACGATGAAAGTGTCGCTTTGATAATCGAATTGTATATCGATTTTGTCTTGTTCCATCTGGTAGCTGAGCAGTTTCAAAGTCTCTTCTATTACGGGAACAGGGTTGAATAGACCGTTGTCAAAGCGTTCCTGGCGCGAAAAAACCCGTAAATCATCTATTATTCTGGTTATTCGACTTATATTGGTTAGTATGTGTTCGAGGATTTCGTTACGCTTTTTGCTGTCTATGCCTTCTTTTTGCAAAATCTGGCACGCATTTGAAATGCCTGTGAGCGGGTTGTTTATTTCATGGGCAATGCCGGCGGTTAAAATGCCAAGCGAGTTTATTTTTTCTGTGCGCGAAAGCACTTTTTCAATATTGTGTTTTTCTGTTACATCGCGTATTACTACCTGCACCATCGGAGCACTTCTGGCGGTGAGTTCTGTTGGTATGCCCCTGATTTCAAGCACAGAAGGATAATCTTGTGAAAAATTTGTGGCAACAGTGCGGGTTACAATCATTTTTGTTTCGCGTACCCTTGATATCAGCTTGGCGATTTCGTTAAAAAGGGGCGATATCGAGCCGAGAGACTTTAAAGGCTGCCCAGGCTCAATTGTAACGTCTTTTAGTGGCACCAGCGAACTGAATCGTGAATTGACAAAAACCAGTTTGGATTGCTCTGAAAAAAGAATTATTCCATCCGGTGAGTGCTCAATTAGCTGTTTGTAGCGTTTTTCTGAGAGCTCAAGATCATGAGTCAGTCTGTCAATGCGCAAATGAGCTTCAATACGTGCCAGAAGCTCGCTGCTGGAAAATGGCTTGACGATAAAATCGTTGGCACCGGCCTGAAACCCGTCGAGTTTTTCTTCCAGTGAGCCTTTGGCAGAAATAAAAATGACCTTCAGAGCCGAAATATCATCGCTTGCGCGTATTCTACGACAAAC
>SABV01000303.1 GCA_009928855.1 Erysipelotrichia bacterium
AAATTTTAGTCAGGATTATTTCGGCGAGAATACTGAATTTTTTATACCAAAACGACCGGATTAAAAAAGCCCGGCACCGGTAAAATCATAAACGCCCACTGTCAATGAAGACCGGCATCTTGCCTGCTTCAGGTGAAGGCCACCGATAATTGTAGAACGCCGATACAGGTCAAATTAAGCAATTGGCTGAGAATGGTTAAGTCATCTCAACCCTATTTTTTTCTGGTTCTAGATTTTGAAGGTGGTGACATTTGTAAAGAAGCTTATCTGGTTCACTGTGGGTCCGAAATTATTGAAAAGGTTCTTAAGAAATGCCGTGAAATAGGTAATTCAAGCAGAAAGATAGCCTTGCATAAAGTAAAATTGAAGATTCCGGTAAACGACTGCGATTTATTGGACTCCACAAATGGAACGGCACTTCAGAAAAGAGTTTTGCATTATATAAGTCCAGATCAACAGGAATACCAGGCAAAAAAAACTGGAATTTTTAAAAACAGTGGGCTATGACAAACTGAAAAATGCATTTCAGGTCCAGTTCGATAAGCCCGACCAGTTTGCCAGCGTCCATGACTTTCTTGTTGATTTTGCTCTAGGGCGCGAAAAGGAACTTGTGTTTCACAAGTTTACAGTTAATGAAGTCAGATTTGGCATCCCTTCAAGACAGCCTGTATTAGATTCAACAGAAGCAGGCAAAATGACATTGATCCGGAAAACAGTTGAAAAGGCTGTTGTAGATTTGAGTTCGGCTGATGGGAAATCCTCAATTCAAATTCGAATGCCGATTTTTTTTCCCAATCTTTTACCCAGAGATTTTCCGAAGTTGAGATTTCGACTGGCAACAAGTTACATAGAGATTTTAATTCCATTTAAAGATGATGCAGAGCCTGAATTCAAGTTTCAGCTTCCCTCTGAAATCGAGAAAGCAAGCATAGAAGAATTATCGAATGTGGCGGCTCTTATAGAATTTGGGGCTAAATTGCCATCAAACAGAACAGTTTTCTTTCGGGTTGAATATGAAGACAATTGCCTTTCTTCAGGCAATTTACATTTTAACGGTGTTTTTACAGAAAACGACAAACGTATCGCCAGAGCTTTAACTTGCGCATCAAAGATTGCCGGATATTGTCAAATTGGGCAGGTATTTGAAACAAGTCTGGCGCAAATATGGCATCAGGAAACCTTAATCAAGTTGATTGCCTCGGCAATTGAACGTTGTTTTGGTTACTTGCGCATAGAACTTAGTCTTGAAAAATCCGAAATGAGGCCGGAAAAATCATTGTTGATACCTTTGGTAAAGGAGATTTTTCTTGGTGGCTTTCGTCTTGTTTTTATCCTTGCAGTTTTTGGCAAAACCAGTTTAGAAGACCTTTCTAACGAAATGGTCCGTGTAATTGTTTTTCCCTGTGAAGGTTTCGTTTATAAGCATTATAAATTCGATGAAGAAGCAGTCCCAGAGTTTTCAATGGATGATTGTAGAAAAGAAGTTTTTGAGCATTTTAAAGAAAGTCACACTGTTGTTTTTCTTGAGGACAAATAGCGCATAAAAATTTATTACCTACGCTCGCGCTCGCAATTTCCAAAGAATCTACAGATCTCTCACAAGCATTACCAAGCAAGCCATTTTCATTGATAATTGCGCAAGTTAGTGATAGTTTTTCAGGTTAGAACCATACAAAGCATAAAGATAACAGTTAAGGTGAGACAATGAACAAAGAAGAACTCAAGAAACTGGAAGCAACTCTCTGGTACACCGCCGATACCTTACGTGCCAATTCAGATCTGAAATCGTCTGAATATTCAACTCCGGTTCTTGGCCTGATTTTTCTGAAGTTCGCCGACAACAAATACAGTCTGGTTGAAGACCAGATAAAAAGTGAATTCAACAAACTCAAAGGGAGTCGGCGCGAGCGTGCGATCGAAGAAATTGCCATCGAAAAATGCGGTTTTTATCTGCCTCCTGAAGCCCGTTATGAGTATCTATTGAATCTGCCTGAAAAAGAAGATCTGGCTGCTGCAATCAAAAAGGCAATGCAGGCCATCGAAAACTATAAACCCGAGCTTCTAGACACCTTGCCCCAGGAAGAATATTTTCGCCTTAATCGCCGCAAAGAAGCCAATAAAGATGTTATCGATAACACCACCCTGATTCGCCTGCTGAAAAACTTTGCCGATATTCCAAAAACTGCGGGCGGTGACATGTTCGGACAGATTTACGAATATTTTCTCGGCAAATTTGCTCTGGCTGAAGGTCAGGGCGGCGGTGAATTTTTTACTCCGCGCTCGGTAGTTCGCCTGATGGTACAGATTATCGAACCACATAACGGCACGGTATTTGATCCGGCCTGCGGTTCTGGTGGTATGTTCGTGCAGTCGGCGCAATTTATTGAAGAGCGAAAAACTCCGGGCGACGACGCGAGCCTTTTTGTATATGGCAGCGAAAAAACCCTCGAAACGGTGAAGCTTGCTAAAATGAATATTGCGGTTAACGGTCTGAGAGGCGACGTCAGACAAGCTAATTCTTACTATGAAGATGTTCACCAGAGTTTCGGCAGATTTGATTACGTACTGGCCAATCCGCCTTTTAACGTTGACGATGTCAACCTTACCCGGGTTGAAGGTGACCAGCGTTTTAACACATATGGAGTGCCGCGCAACAAGGGTGATGCCAAAAAGAAAGACAAGGGCGCTGCTACTGTGCCCAATGCCAACTATCTCTGGATAAACCTGTTTGCCACCTCTCTCAAGTCTGGTGGCCGCGCTGCACTGGTAATGGCAAATTCAGCCTCAGATGCCCGACACAGCGAAGCTGATATCCGCAAAAGTCTTATCGATAACAATTTGATCTACGGCATGCTCACTTTGCCCTCGAACATGTTTTATACCGTTACTCTGCCTGCCACTCTCTGGTTTTTTGATAAAAACAAACAGGATGACAAGATTCTCTTCATCGATGCCCGCAATGTTTTTACGCAGATTGACCGCGCTCACCGTGAGTTTTCAGAAGAGCAGGTGCAGAATATAGCTATTATCAGCCGCCTGCATCGGGGAAACCGCCAGGCATTCATTGAGCTGGTTCATAATTACTACGCCAGCGGTTTTGCCAGCCTTAACGAAAACCGCCCGAAACTGGCTGAAGTTGCCGAAAAGCTGATTGAATTTTTAAAAGAAAACGAAGTTAAAATACTGCCTGATTTCGCTGCGGTATTAAAAGAAGCCGAAAAGCTCAGCAAAGCTCACGCTGATTATCTCAAATCAGTTGATCTGGCTGAAATTGCCAGAGCCAACAGCGCTCAGCGCAAGCTTGCCGAAACCATTGCCCCTTTCTTTGCAAAGCTGCATGAACTGTTGAAAGAAGCTGACAAGGCCGTTCGTCACCTCGAAAAAGAGCAGAGCCGCAACAAAGATCTGAAGCAGCTCAAAACCGAGCTTGAAAAGCTTCATAAGGAGGCTGGTTCCAGCGAATACTTTTTTACTCATTTAGCCTGGCTGCACGAGAGATTTCCTGAAGCGAAATACGAAGATGTAACCGGTCTGTGCAAGCTGGCCGCCCCTGAAGAAATCAAAGAGCAGGAATACTCACTCAACCCCGGCCGCTACGTCGGAGTAGTTATTGAAGAAGACGGCAAAACCGAAGAAGAATTCATCGAAGAAATGCTTGCCCTCAATGACGAACTCGAAAAACTCAACGCCGAAGCCCACGCCCTCGAAGCGGTAATCGGCAAAAACATCAGGCTGATCGCGGGGGAAGAATGAAAGGCTGGGTAAAAGAAAAAATCGCGAGTTACGCCAAAGTTATTCCTGGCTATGCCTTTAATAGTTCAGATTTTAAGGATACTGGTATTCCTGTTATTAAAATTGCCAATGTGAGAAATGGTCAAGTCGATTTTAGTGAATCTTCCACACAATACGTAGACGCAACGTTTTTAAAGACTTTAGATTCAAAGTATCAGGTTAAAAAGGGAGATGTCCTCGTTTCCTTGACTGGTTCCCATATTACGCAACCCAATTCTGTAGTCGGTAGAATTGGAAGGCTTCGTTCTGAACAAATTGCTCTTGTGAATCAGAGAGCGGCAAAATTTGAGCCTTATTCTGGAAAATGTGAAAAAGGTTTTCTTTATTACTTGCTAAGCACTGAAACTTTAAGAATGGAAATCGCTTTATTAGCTCACGGTGCTGCAAATCAGGCAAATGTAAGTCATAAAGATATTGAAAAGATCAAGCTTTTTTGGGCGCCCTTTTCAATTCAACGGAAGATTGCGGCGGTGCTTTCGG
>SABV01000304.1 GCA_009928855.1 Erysipelotrichia bacterium
AGAATGGCGTCAGGCTCGGCAGATCCTTCTGCAGACTGCAGAAGCGATAGGAATCCCACCCGTTAAGACCGGAATAATGGTGGAAATACCTGCCGCCGCGCTTCTGGCTGATACTTTTGCAGCTGAGGTCGATTTCTTTTCTATTGGCACAAATGATCTGACCCAATATGCCCTCGCTATGGATCGCGGACACCCTAAACTGGCGGCGCAGATAGATGCCTTGCACCCCTCTGTGCTTCGTTTGATGAGTATTGTCGTTGAGGCTGCCCGTAAACGACAGATAGAAGTTGGGGTTTGCGGTGGTCTGGCGAGTGATCTTGAAGGTATTGCCGCTTTGATCGGTCTTGGAGTCGGGAAATTGAGTGTCGATATTCCGGTTATTCCATCAGTAAAAGCTATGGTGCGTCGTCTTTCTGCTGAAAAATGCGGCAAAATCGTGAGAGATGCAATTAGAATGAGCAATGCTGCCAGTGTGCGTCAGGCTTTTAAAAAGCTTCTTGAAGAAAGCAAGGGTGAATAGCAATGAAGAATATACTTAAAAGTCTTTTTTTGACTTTGCAGAAAATTGGAAAATCGATGATGCTGCCTGTTTCGGTTCTACCGGTTGCGGGTTTGCTGCTTGGTGTGGGCAGCAGCGAATTCAGTTTTTTGCCTTCAATTATTTCTAAAACGATGGCTCAGGCTGGTGGAGCGATTTTTTCAAATCTGCCCCTTCTTTGTACCATCGGGGTCTGCCTCGGTTTGACAGGCAATGATGGTGTTTCTGCTTTGGCTGGTCTGGTCGGTTTTGCTGTTATGGTTGCAACTATGGGGGTTATGGCTGACATCAGCGGTTTTGAGACTCGTAATGTTATGGGAATGCAATCAATTGATACCGGTGTATTGGGAGGCATTCTTGTTGGTATTGTTGCCGCATGGCTTTTTAACAGATACTACCGTGTGCAATTACCGGCTTATCTTGGTTTCTTTTCTGGAAAACGCCTTGTTCCGATTCTCGCGGCTTTTGCTGCGATTGCTCTGGGGTTGATTTTGAGTCTAATCTGGCCACCTGTTGGTGCCTTGATTGGTCGATTTTCACGCTGGGCTGCTTCTGAATCTCCGGCGACTGCATTTAGCATTTATGGCCTTGTAGAGCGCTCATTGCTGCCATTTGGCCTGCATCATATCTGGAATGTTCCGTTCTTTTTTGAAGTTGGTGAATTCACCAACGCTGCTGGCGAAATAATAAGGGGTGAAATTCACCGTTTTACCGCCGGTGACCCGACTGCCGGCAATATGGCGGGTGGTTATCTGTTCAAAATGTTCGGCCTGCCGGCAGGTGCTCTCGCTATCTGGTATACAGCAAAACCCGAAAATAAAACCAAAGTGGCTGGCATCATGGGTTCGGCTGCTCTGACCTCTTTTTTAACTGGTATAACCGAGCCGATCGAGTTTTCATTCCTCTTTCTTGCGCCATTACTTTATGGAGTCCACGCTGTTCTTGCGGCAGCTGCCTATGCTTTTTGTATTGTGGTTGGCATAAAACACGGCATGACTTTTTCTCATGGTGCTATTGATTATGTGCTGTTATTTTCCAAATCGACTAATGCCGCTTGGTTGCTGCTGGTCGGTCCTTTGTGGGGGCTGATGTATTTTTTCGTTTTCAAATTCTTTATTCTTAACTTCAACTTGAAAACTCCCGGTCGTGAGCTCGAAGTTGAAATCGACCCCATTGCTGTCGCCGAAAACGAATTTGCACATCAGCTGGTACTTGCTTTTGGCGGTAAAAGCAACATCATTTCGCTGGATGCGTGTATTACCAGATTACGTATGGAGCTGAAAAACAACAGTCTGGCTGATCCTGAAAAGCTTAAGCAGCTTGGCGCAGTTGGAGTAATCGAAGTCGGAAATGGAATGCAGGCAATTTTTGGAACCCGTTCTGAAAATCTAAAAACTGATATAGAAGAATATCTTAAAAGCGCCGGGCCTGAAGCTGAATTAAGTGGTAAACCGCTTGGCAGAACCGCGGCTGAAGTAGCCGGTTTCCCAACGATCCTCGCTGATCCTGATGCGCGGGCCAAGTGCGAAAAATGGCTGGTTGCAATGGGTGGTCGGGAAAACGTTTCTATGGTTTCTGCCTGTGCCGAAACCAGGTTGCGTATTGTTCTCAGAGAACCGGCATGGCTGGATCAGGAAGAGTTAATGAATACCGGTATAAAGGGTATAATGCCCCTTGAAGACGGCGTTATTCACCTGCTTACCGGTTTGGGTGCTCATCAATACGAGGTCGAAATGAGAGGAATTCTGAGCGATTCGTAATTTTGGCAAAAAAAAATTGCTGCTTGAGGCAGCAACAAAAAGTTTTTGCAAAGTTTGTCATTCGGGTATGGCGATGACCACGCCATTTTGTTCGTCGGTTCTGTGTTAGAACTGATATAACCTCAGTTCCAAGCTTATTCTCTTTCGCTTGTCTGCGCAAGATACAGTTTTTTGCCTGTAATAAAACCCGCTGTCTTATAGTCATTAGACAGCGGGTTTAAACGATGCGTTACAAAAAATATGTATTATTGGGTTTATTCTACCACTCTTGTTTTGCTTAGTTTATCGTGCATGGTTTTCTTTTCTCCAACAAAGATTATCAAGAGACCGATCACGGACATGGATGAAATAAGAAACCATGCGCTGCGTTTTAAAGTTAGCGATATTGGTAGGTCTGTATTGCCACTTTCTTCTACGACGGCATTCCCTGAAGCGATCTGGCCCGGAGTTGCCTGTTTTATTTTCCAGAAAATGGCAAAATATAGCCAGAAAATTAGTAATGGGCATTTTATGTTACTGCCGATAAGCCATTCGAGGGTGCCTTGGCGACGAAGCATGACATCTTTGCCTTCAAGTATGCCGTAGCTCCAGTTTTTGGGATTTCCGGTAATGTTTTCATAGGAGTCGACAACCGATGGGCCGTAAATGACGCGCTGTACGGGCCACCAGGCTGTATTTATGACCATGGTTATTACAAGCAGAATTACCAGATCTATGATGCCACTTTTAATTCTGGATGCCAGCGATGCATCTTTGAGTTCTTTTTTCTTTTCGAGAACAGTTTTTTGTCCGAATGTTTTGGCCAGTGATTGTTGAATGTTGCCAATCTGTTTTGAGGCCTTGCCTATATTGTCGCCCCAGTTTGTTTGCTTCAGAAAATTGCCAACTGATTGCTTCCATTCATTGAACTGTGCGCCGCCAAGCGAATCCGGGGCACCGCCCCTTGAGTTGATTACTTTTTCAACCAGGTTGAGAAGCTGTATTGGCAGTTTGTTCAGTTTCTGTTTTTCGAGTGGTATGCTATAAACGGTTACGGGGTCTGGTACGCCTTTCAGCTGCTTGGGTCCTATTTTTTCAGAGACAATTTCGCTTCTGTCCATCAGCAGATTAGTTGATTCGCTGATTCCTATTGTGCCGCCAGGGAAGCAGTCCAGCGATTCCATTCTGGCGGTTATGTTGACTGCGTTGCCGAATATGTCGTTCTCTTCAATGCTGACATCGCCCGAATTTATTACCACCCTGAGATTCAGCTGATGTGTCAGGTCTTTGAGTTTTTGATTGTATTCTTTGAGCAGCAGTTGGATGATTATTGCGCATATAACCGCGTCTGTCGCACTCGGAAATGTGCACAAAAAGGCATCGCCTATCGATTTGATGATTGTGCCGCCGTAGAACTCAATAACTGGGCGCATTAGCTGGTTATGGCGTCTGATCAGATTGACGACTTCTTCGCGGCTGGCATTGGCTGCAGCTGCCGAATATCCCTGGATATCGGTCATCATTATCGAGAGATTTTGTGACTTTACCTTGGTTTGCATGGTTTTAGTTGAGAATTTTTATTTCTGGTTCTGATGAAAGGTTGATTATAACTTCGCGAAACCGTCGCAGAGCTTTACGGGTCTGTTGATCTATATTTTCGGTCAGATTTCCGTTTTGAATCAGTGACATCATTTTTCTTGGTTCGATTACCAGATCTGATGTTTCTGGTAGTAAGCCTTCAGAAATGAGCCGTTCTATCGTTGCCGAAAGAACTTTGATGTCAAAATCAGTCATGGGCTCTGCATGGTTTATGCTTTCATCTGAAAGAGCCTGAATAACCAGCTCTGATATCTGTTTTTTTAATTCGGTTCTAAGCACCATTTCACCTCTGATGAATGTTTTATTTACCTCATTTGGAAAAAAATTATAAACCCTTGGCAGATTAAATACAATCTTCCAGTTTGT
>SABV01000305.1 GCA_009928855.1 Erysipelotrichia bacterium
GTTAGCAGGAGTGGGCTCGTTGATATATGCCTCCATGCACATTCCTCATCTCCATCAGCGCCGGGCGGGGATGGTATTACGCAAGCGCTTTAGCCTGTACTACCTGTTGGAGTTTCTGTTTGGTGCTCGAAAGCAGATCTTCCTTACCTTCGGTCCCTGGGTCCTGATCAAGGTATACGATTTGCCCGCCACCTCGATAGCAGGCTTACTGATGATAGCGTCCGTTATAGGTATCGTGTTTAAACCCCTTGCGGGGATGGCCATCGATTATTTCGGCGAACCGATTTACACCTATTCGCTGCGCCAGGGCATCGATGACGGCTTTCTCGCCCCCTACAAGGTTATACGCATCGATATCGACAAAGATTCCGGCTGGCGACCGTCTAAAGACATGCTCGACAAAAATGGCAACATCATTGAAGACCGCATCTATAACCTTAAAGACATGGATAAAGGCCTGGTTCTGGAAAAACGCACCGAGCTGGTTGCTGAAAAAATCAGTGAGTTTCTAGGCCTGACCAACCGTTTCGACAAAACCATCGTCTTTTGCGACAACATCGACCATGCCGAGCGCATGCGCCAGGCACTGGCTAACCAGAATGCCGACCTGGTAGCAAAGAATTCAAAGTATGTCATGCGAATAACCGGCGACAACGAAGAAGGCAAAATCGAGCTCGATAACTTCATTTTTCCCGAATCAACCTACCCTGTTATCGCCACGACCTCAAAGCTCATGAGCACCGGGGTTGACGCGCAGACCTGCAAGCTGATTGTTCTCGATCAGAGAATTCAATCAATGACCGAATTCAAACAGATCATCGGCCGTGGCACCCGAATCAACGAAGACTTCAACAAGTATTTCTTCACTATCATGGACTTCAAGAAAGCCACCGAATTGTTTGCCGACCCCAATTTTGATGGCGAACCTGTGTCGGTTTACAAACCCAGACCAGGCGAACCTGTAGCACCGCCTGATGATGAAGAACCCGATACAGACAATGAATATCCAACTGGCGAAGAAAGCACAGATGGCACCGAAACCGTCAACGATGGCGGCAATACCGGTGATTGGATTGAAGACCCACCATCTGGGCCCCCAAAAAAATACTATGTAAATGATGTTGCGGTAAAAGTAGCCTCTGAGCGTGTGCAATACTTTGACGCCGATGGCAAGCTTATTACCGAATCATTGAAAGATTACACCCGCAAAGCTCTGGCGACCGAATTTACTTCACTCGATGACTTTCTTACCCGCTGGAACAGCGCTGAAAAAAAGCAGGTTATCATCGAGGAACTGGCTACTCATGGTATATTCTTTGAGGAGCTGGAGGCAGAAATCGGCAAAGATCTCGACCCATTCGACATAATCTGTCACATCGCCTGGGATAAGCCACCACTTACCCGCAAAGAACGGGCTGAGAACGTGAAAAAGAAAAACTACTTCAGCAAATACGGCGATCAGGCCTTCAAGGTGCTTGAAGCTCTTCTCGACAAATACGCCGACGAAGGCGTGGTAAACATCGAAAAGACCCAGATTCTTACCATCGACCCGTTCAAGGATTTCGGCACCCCGGTCGAAATCATCAAAGGCTTTGGCGGACTCGATAATTATCACAATGCGCTGCAGGAACTGGAAAAAGCCCTTTACTGCGCCTGATCAAATAACGGAGATATAAATACATGTCAATCACCACTCTTATCAAAACCATTCAGGACATAATGCGCAAAGACGTCGGCGTCGACGGTGACGCCCAGAGAATCAGCCAGATGGCATGGCTGCTTTTTCTCAAGATTTTTGACGATCGCGAAGAAGAGTGGAAAATCACTGTTCCCGGCTATAAATCGCCGTTACAGACCAGATTTCAGTGGGCAAACTGGGCGAAAAACCCTGAAGGAATTACCGGGGACGAATTGATCGACTTCGTTAACAATAATCTGTTTCCGGCGCTTAAGAAGCTGGCCATCACCGCCGGCGTCACACCACACGGCAAAGTGGTCGGCGGCGTGTTCGAAGATGCCTACAACTACATGAAATCAGGCACTCTGCTGCGCCAGGTCATCAATTCAATTGAAGTAGATCTCGACTTTAACTCTACAACTGATCGCCATCTTTTCAATGACATTTACGAAAAGATTCTCTCCGATCTGCAAGCGGCCGGAAACGCCGGTGAATACTACACACCCCGCGCTGTGACCAAGTTCATGGTCGATATCATCAATCCTCAGCTTGGCGAAAGCATTCTTGACCCGGCCTGTGGCACCGGCGGTTTTCTGGTGAACACTATCGAGCATCTGCAAAAGCAGGTAAAAACTCCTGCCGACAAGAAAATTATCGAAAAAAACATACATGGCGTCGAAAAGAAGCCGATGCCGCACATGCTGGCAATGACCAATGTTATGCTGCATGAAATTGATGTTCCGACCAATATTCGTCATGACAACACCTTGAGCCGGCCGCTGAAAGACTATGGCCCGAAAGACCGGGTCGATGTGGTCATTACCAATCCCCCATTCGGCGGCATGGAAGAAGATGGCATAGAAAATAATTTTCCGAAAAAATATCAGACAAGGGAAACCGCCGACCTTTTCATGGCGTTGATCGTGCATATTCTCAAGCATGACACCGGCCGTGCGGCAGTGGTTCTGCCCGATGGCTTTCTCTTTGGTGAAGGCGTTAAAACCACGTTAAAGCGTGAACTGCTCGAAGAATTCAATCTGCATACCATCGTCAGATTGCCAAAAGGTGTTTTCAGCCCATATACCGGCATAAACACCAACATACTGTTCTTCGAAAAAGGTGGGCCGACAAAGCATGTATGGTTCTTTGAACATCCGTATCCGGAAGGCTACAAATCGTATTCTCGATCGAAGCCGCTGACCATAGAAGAGTTCGACCGCGAAAAAGCATGGTGGAACAAACGCAAAACCAGTGAACACGCATGGAAAGTGCCGGTCGAAGAAATCGTTGCCCGCAACTACAATCTCGACTGTAAAAACCCGCATGAAGTATTGGTTGACCACGGCGACCCCGAAAAGCTGATGGTCGAATATCAGCAGATCGTCGCGCAGCTCAAAGCCGTACAGCAGGCCCTCAAATCCGAGTTGATAGCCTGCCTGGAGGGCGGAGAATGATAAAAAAGAGTTCCGGTTTGCCCGCTGACTATGCTTCTTTGCTATCTGATATCAAGCAGAGAATTCGTATTGCCCAGACTCGTGCCATGCTTTCCGTTAATGCAGAGCTGATAAGACTTTACTGGGAAATTGGCGGGCTCATCGATAATCGTCAGCGTCACGAAGGCTGGGGAGCCGGCGTTATTCCTCGTCTTGCTCGCGATCTTCACAACGAGTTGCCTGAAGAAAAGGGTTTTTCTGAGCGGAATATAAAACAAATGCTGGCTTTCTATCGAGAATATTCTCATTTGCCAATTGTGCAACAGCCTGTTGCACAAATTGAAGCCCCAGCAAAAGTGCAGCAACCTGTTGCACTTTTACCGGAAGACCTGATCTTGTCTTTACCATGGGGGCATCACGGGATCCTTATCACAAAAGTTAAAGATCTGGATACCCGTAAATGGTATATGCAGGCTGCGATTGTAAATGGCTGGAGCCGAAACATTCTGGTAATGCAGATTGAATCTGCGGTTCATAAGAGGCAGGGACAGGTTGTCAGCAATTTTTCAGAGCGACTGCCACCACCTGATTCAGATATGGTTCAGCAGACGCTTAAAGACCCTTATCTCTTCGATTTTCTGACACTTGAAGCTGGTTTTCATGAGCGTGAACTAGAAACCGGACTTATAGCTCATCTTGAAAAGTTTCTGCTTGAACTGGGGCAGGGATTTGCATTTGTTGGCCGACAATACCATCTTAACGTAGGTGAACAGGATTTTTATATCGATCTGTTATTTTACCACCTGAAGCTGCGCTGCTACGTGGTGATCGATCTGAAGCGCGGCGATTTCAAGCCAGAATATGCCGGCAAGATGAACTTCTATTGCAGTGTAGTTGACGACAAGCTGCGTCATGAAACTGACAAGCCCACCATTGGCCTGATTCTTTGCCAGCAGCCAAACCGCATCCTGGCAGAGTATGCCCTGCGTGACATTGACAAGCCCATAGGCGTTTCGGGTTTTGAACTGACTCGTGCTCTTCCTGAAACTTTGCAAACCAGTCTGCCAAGCATCGAACAGATCGAAAAGGAACTGGAGGACAAGCATG
>SABV01000306.1 GCA_009928855.1 Erysipelotrichia bacterium
GTGTAGCCCGGCTCTGCGCCAGAAAACCTTCACTCTGTTTCGGTTTCCTTTCTCGACTTCGACCAGGCAGATATAGAGAAAGAGGCTGACAGCAACGGCAGCAGAGTCGCCTCTGAAACCTTGCAAACGTCGTCGCGCCTGAGCGTTCGGATAGTTCTGTGCTTGCATCAGCCTCTTTCAAAAGCCGGTCGATTTACAACTTTTCGAACTCCGGCCTCGCGGCAGGAAATTTACCGTTCAATCGACTGACATTCAAAATATGCACCCCTCGCGCCATATTGTCAATTACAGGGCTTTGCGAGGTTGTTTTGTCATTGGTTGTCATCTCCGGGCTTGCCCCGACAATCGCGCTGCTTTTTCAGGCCGCGACCCACGCTATGCTTTTTCAGTGCATCAATATCACTCTCTAACTCTTTCAGGCTTGCCTCGTATTCGAGCTTCTTCTGTTGTTCGCGGTATTTCTCATATTCAAGATTCGATTTCTCCAGGGCTTTTTCGTGGCTGATTTTGCCGGCATGGGTGAGCAGCTCTCTGCCATTCATCTGAATAATAGTATCAAGCCGCTTTATCCAGTCAGCCATATACATCGGCGTTCGCTGCTGCGCCATTGCCTCTGCAAAGGCAAGATACTGTTCGACCAGCAGACCCAGCAGTTTGATTTCATCTTCGGCCAGGTAGTTCTTGGCAACACTTACTTCATGCTTTTTTATCGCAACTGCGGCCTTGTCATAAGACTGCATACCGAGCAAGGGCAAGGAAGCATCAGCCCTTCGGTAAACAAGCTCAGCTGCCGTCTGCCTGCTGATCGCCCAAAGTAGTTTGTTTTGAACGATCTTGAAAAACTCTCTGGTCTTCTCATCGTTCGAGTCGTAGTCAATGCTTGTCGTGTAAATGTCTTTTATCTTCTGGTAAAAGAAGCGCTCTGAGAGCCTGATTTCTCTGATGCGTTCCTGCAGTTCGGTAAAGTAGTTCATCGAGCTGCCAGACCTGAACCGCTCGTCGTTCAGGGCAAAGCCTTTAATAATATATTCTTTGAGAACCCTTGTCGCCCATATCCTGAATTGGGTGGCAAGATGAGAATTAACTCGGTAGCCAACAGCAATAACTACATCAAGATTGAAGTGATCGACCTGGCGATTAACCTCTCTAGTCCCCTCTTTTTGAACTATTTCCATTTTGGAAACAGTTGAACTTCTTTCCAGTTCGCCGCTCTCAAAAATATTGTCAATGTGCTTTGAAATTGCCGGCACGTTAACACCAAAGAGACCGGCCATAGCCTTTTGAGTCAGCCAGAGAGTTTCGTTCTCAAGACGAACGTCAATCTTGATGGTTCCATCGGGAGCGGAGTAGATCAGTATTTCAGAATTTCCGGTCATGGTTTGCTTCCCCTCAACTGGTCCAGATAATCGGCCCATGTCTGCATCATTTCGCGCCGCCGGTCCAGATGTTTCGTTCGATTATAGGCCATGCCGTTTGCATCTCTTACAGCATGCGCAAGCTGGTGTTCGATAATCTCAAAGGGGAAGCCAAGAACCTCGTCGAGTATCGTTCTGGCCATAGCCCTGAAGCCGTGACCACTCATTTCTTCCTTGTCGAATCCCATGCGCCTGAGTGCCGCAAGAACCGCGTTATTACTCATCGGCCTGGCAGAAGAAAGACCAGGGAAAACATACCGACCGCTGCCAGTAAGGGGCTGAATGTCTTTGAGAATCAAAACAGCCTGGCGACTCAGGGGCACAATATGCTGAGATACCCCGCTTCTCTGTGTTTTGGTTACCAGGTATCGCCATTCGCCTTTTTCCAGATCGACATCTTTCCACTCTGCCTGGCGCAGTTCACCAGGTCGAACAAAAACCAGCGGTGCCAACCTGAGAGCACAACTTACCACAAATGACCCCTCGTAACCGTGAATGGCCTTGAGAAGTCCGGCTACTTGATCAGGCTCAGTGATCGCCGCCCGGTGCTTTCGGTCGAGTGGGCGTAAAGCCGCCCTCAATGCCGCAGCCGGGTCTTCTTTTGCCCTAGAGGTGGTAACCGCATAGCAGAAAATTTCGCTGCAGCGCCCTCTGATTCTGTGGGCGGTTTCGATCGCGCCGCGCTCCTCGACCCTTCGAAGAACGTTCAAGAGCATGGCAGAGGTAATCTCGGTGATCGGTGTGGCTCCGATAAACGGAAAGACATCTTTTTCAAGTGATGCAATAATCTTTTGCCGGTGCGCCTCTATGCGGTCTGCCTTCTTAATCATGAACCACTCACGGGCTATGACCTCGAAACTGCTGGCAGTCTTGGAAGAATCTGATTCTTTTTCTGCCTTGCGCAACACGCTCGGGTCGAGACCTCGTTTATGGGCCTCCCGGTGTTTCTCAGCAAGCTCTCTGGCTTCTTTCATGCTGACAACGGGCCACGCTCCCAGAGCGACGACTTTTTCTTTTCCATGGTGTCGGTATCGAAAGCGCCACCACTTTTTACCATCTTCATATACCCAGAGGTATAATCCGTCGCCATCGTGGTATTTTGTGATCTTGCACCCCGGTTTTACCCTGAGATGCTTTATCTGAGTGGGGTTTATCATAACAAGGTGGTAACTCCGTTATAAGTTTGGGGCTTACCACCACAAGTTACCACCTATAAGGTGGTAAGTCTATAGTAAAACGAGTTAATCCGGCAAAGTCACCAGAAAGCAAAAACCCGCTTCATCAGCGGGCTTTTAGACTTTTAAGTCCTTATCGGACTCTACTTACACTAGCAAGGGTCGGAATCGAACCGACGACCGCACGGGTATGAACCGTGAGCTCTGACCAGCTGAGCTACCTTGCCGGGTAAAAACAAAGGCCCGAATATTATTCAGGCCCATGCCTTGCGGTTGCGGGGGATGGATTTGAACCATCGACCTTCGGGTTATGAGCCCGACGAGCTACCAGACTGCTCCACCCCGCGTCGAGGTGATTTGCCGAGAGCCGGGCTTGAACCGGCACGGGTGTTACCCCACCGGATTTTAAGTCCGGTGCGTCTGCCAATTCCGCCATCCCGGCTGATCGATTTCAATATTAACAGCCACGAACAACAAAGTCAAGCTTTTTATTCTCTGATCGCAAACCATTTTTTACGACACTCTCTGCCCCGTGTGTCTATAAGAAAATTAAAACGCTAATTTGCTTGTCACAACCCCACTAATGCCTTATTATTATCCAATGACTTGGTACAAAATGAGGGCATGAGAAGATGAAAAAACGCAGAGGAATAACCCTGCTCGAAATAATGTCAGCGCTACTGATTCTGGCATTTGCCTTTATACCGATATTCGGCATGATTGGCACCGGTGCGAAAGACACGGACATTTCAGAATCGTATATTTTTGCCCAGACGCGAGCACGTAATATACTTGATTCGCTGCTCGACGATGTTCCATTCTTCGCATTGCGCGTTGCATCGACCAACGTGGCGGATATTGGCGATACCAACGCCGAAGCGAATGTCGGTGAGATGTTCGACACCACCAACCCGAATTACAGCGTAGCAAGTTTCGTAAGATTTATCGGGAACGACCCTGCGACAGATCGCTACGCCCGCGGAGAGTTGCTAGACGAGCGCGGCACCAGGTATAAGGTTAAGATTTTTGTTTTTCCTGTACCCGCAAACGAGGCTCTCAACGTAGACGAAGAAATGACCTTCAGATACCTTCCCAGACCAGATTTCGAAAAACAGGCCGACTGGTATACCACAACAGCCGAAAGTAACAGTGCCTTTGTAACATCAACCTGCCTTACCCCATACCAGATGGCCGAACCAGAAATGAAAATAAAGGGCATCCGCGAACTTGGCGCTTACCAGGGCCCGGCAGGCAACAATTACTGCGTTATGAAAAAAATCCTGCTGCGAATTCGCTGGACAATGAAATCAGGGGTTGAACGCTCTATTGAGATATATACAGCCAAAGCCAATCTCGACAGAATGGACTTATAAAAAATGAAAAAAAGAGGATTTGCCGTTCCCGTAGTTCTCGTATTTGCCACGACCCTGGCTGTTATAGGCACCTTTATTTTTCGCAACACCAAACAATATGGCAGTCAGACTCGTATAAATCTTTCACAAATTCAGGCGCACTATATGGCCCGCGCCGGGCTGCAGCACGCAATGCTGAAAATAAAATTTCTTAACCGCGAGCTTTATGACGCGGCGTGTCTTTCACAAGGAATAAACCCCCTTTTCGACTTCAC
>SABV01000307.1 GCA_009928855.1 Erysipelotrichia bacterium
TGTCGCACGTGAGCTGTCGATAACGGAAGGTGAATATTGTTTGATTCATTAAAAATCTGGCTCGATCTGGTTTGCATTCTATGAGCGATTGCGAACCCTTACGCAGGAGAATGTCGTTATGGGAAACAAAACTGCTGGTGATAAACTGAAGTCTTTTCGTATTTTTTATCTTTTCTGTACCATTCTTCTTGTTTTTGCGCTGGCCTCCGGTTGTAATAGCGGCGGGCGAAGCGGCGCAGACGGCTCTTGGAGCCCGTTACCCAATGCTTCTGAAATAGACGAGATCGTTACAGGTGTAATTACCGACAGCGACGGCAATGGTGTTGTTGGCGCCGAAGTGCGTTTTCTTAAAAACGACGTGGTCGTTCAGAGTGTAAAGACAACAACCGGCGGAAAATTTCAGGCTCTTCTCGCGCCCGGAACCTATGATGTTGTTGTTATTCAAGATAATTATGCCCCAACCGAGCAGGTTTTTGTTGTCGAAGCGAAACTTGCGAACACCTTAAATGCTGTTGTCTCATCTACTGTCGGTGTTTTGAGCGGCGTGGTAAGTAATACTAACGGCACTCCTGTTGTTGGTGCAAAAGTGAGTGTTACGGCCAGTTCTCTTCAAATAAGTCCGGTTTATACTGACTCTGCCGGTGTTTTTAAGTTTAATTTGCCTCCCGGAAATTATACTGTGTCTGTTTCTTTGGAGGGATATGACTATGAAGACCCTTCTGGTTCAGTATTAAAGACAATTCTTGCTGATTCTATAGTGATGCAGGATTTTAGATTGTCGCAAACAAATGTGAGAATTCATGGTCTTGTTACGAATAAGTCCGGTCAGATCCAGGCCGGGACGCTGGTAAGGCTTGTTCCTTTTCCTTCAGAAACTCCTATTCAAAGTTATACAATTGGTGAGGATGGTTGGTATTCTTTTCTTGCAACGCCTGGTACTTTTGAACTAAGGGCAAATAAAGATGGATTTCAGGGCTATAAGTCTGATAAGATAACTCTTGTGCGCGGCGCAGAACTGTTGCATGATATTAAGCTTGAACTTCCTTCTCCTGCCCCTATAAAGGGCGTGATAAAAGGGATTGTAAAGCTCTCTACTACAGGTGAAACTCTTCCTAATATTCACATTACATTGTATTCGGGCGATGGCGAGAACAGCCTTGAAGAATCTACATCGACAGTTCAAGGTGGATTTGCATTTGAAAATCGCGATCCTGGAGATTATAAGATATTACTTAAAGATGATTCCAACGCTTATCGTGTAGCTACCTACACTGTGAATCTTTTGAGTGATGGCACCCTTCTGTCTGAAGATGGAAAGACTCCCGAATTTTTTCTTTCACCTATGGTTTACGATGATTTGAGTCAGAAACCTCCAATGGCAGTGGTCACGGGGGTTGTCAGAGACAGTTTTACTAAAACTCCCTTGCAGTATGTGAACTGCATGCTCAAAAGCGTTAGAAGCTGTATCAGCGATTTGAATGGTAATTTTTCTTTCGATGACCTTATACCTGGTTCTTATGAAATAGTTTTTAGCAAACCATCCTGGCAGGATCTGGTGGTGACTTTTGTCGTGAAAGCTAATGATGACGGCAGCGCCAGTATTTATCCCCCAATTTTGAATTGCGAAATGGTGCAGAAACAAGAAACAGACGTTGGTGCTATTGTCGGACGTTATTCAGATGAAAACACAGGCTTGGGTGTTAACGGCCTGGTTGTACGTCTATATAAAATGTCTTATGTACTTAAAACCATCAGGTCTATTGAAGCTGGAGAAGTCACTTATGTAGATAAAGCCATGTGGGAAGTTGACGAATGGCCTATTGTTTCTACACGAACAGGTGACAATACCATTGGAAGCCAGCAATATGCAGGTTCATTCCGATTTGAACATGTTCGCCCAACTGTCCCTGAGAAGACGACATATGTGGTTTATGTTGGGGAAGGGTCTTCTTATTTGCCAACCAGATTAGCCTTTTTTCCCGTTGATAACACTGTTACATGGCGGCAGCCAGATTTTAATCCCAGTGTGGCGGATTTTGTTCATATTTGGGGTATGGTGCCTATTGGTGTAGAAGATGTGCCTGTTATTGCCCAAACTACAACATATCTGTATAACTATGCTCAGCCCTACACAGTACCACTCTTGAATGCTTTCTCGTTTCCTGCTATTCCTGCCGATAGTGTGATTGACCATATCAATAAAACAGTGGCTGTTACCGTGCCTTCTGGAACTGATGTTTCTAGTCTGGTTGCCACATTTGCACAGTCTGTTCATTCTAACGTTTATGTTGGTGGGGTTCTGCAGGTAAGTGGAACTACCGCTAATGATTTTTCCAGTCCAAAAACATACAGACTTATTTCTTCTGATAACACAGTTCGCGATTATCTGGTAACTGTTACCGTCGCAGCACCATAGCTCTATTAGATACTTATTGATTACGACCCGGCTCATCAATTTATTTGTGTGAGCCGGGTTTGTTTTCGGTTCTGAATATTCTTGTTATTGACATTGCGGTGCAGCGCTTTTATAATCTTGCAGCGGAGGTTGCTGATGCCAGAAGAATTCATATCATATTTCAGCCCGGATCTTGTAGATGAGGTTATAGAAGTTTGCCTGAAGGCTTTACAGAATAAGCCAGGTGACCCCTCTCTTCACCAGGATCTGGCACAGGCATATTTTAAAAAATCCATGTATGCAGAAGCTCGAAAAGCTTTTTCTGACGCGGCTGACCTGCTGCCGCGCAACGCAGACCTGCATCTTGCGGTTGGTCGTTGCAGTGATCTGCTTGGCCAATATGCCGAAGCCGAAAGATCTTTTCTGATGGCCCTCGATTTGCAACCAGAATGGCCAGATACCCACTACTGGATGGGCAAAGTTCAGATGGAACTGGGGCATCTTGAAAAAGCTGAATCATTTTTGCTGGCTTCGATAAAGTTGAACGACCGCTTTAAAGACGCTTTTTATTCTCTCGCCATTCTCTATGAAAAACAGGAAAGATTTCAGGAAGCGATCAGCGTTCTTAAAAAAATTATTGCCATGCCTGGTTTGCCTGATAGTTCAAGAAATCCTTTTCCTTACGATCTTGAGCCTCTTTTTGATGACCCAATATTGTTGAACGAAGCGATCAGACAACTCGAGGCTTCTGTTAAATCTTTTCCTTCTTTTGCTGATCTGCATTTTAAATTAGGCGTTGCCTATCGCCGAAAAGGTGACAAGGTAAAAGCCCTGGCCGAATTGCGTCATGCTCTGAGGCTGAATCCGGCTTTTCATAAGGCTCGCTATTGCTTCTGGCACTGGGAAGACGATCAGGGTAATTTATGATTCGAAAACGACTCGGTGACGCTCTTGTTGACTCAGGTCTGATAAATGCAGACCAGCTTAAACAGGCTCTTGCTGCCCAGAAAGAGCTGGGCAAGCGTCTTGGTAAGGTTCTGGTAGAACTGAATTTTTCTACGGATGAGCAGATTTCTCAAGCTCTTGCCGGTCAGTTGGGCATAAAATATCTGCAACTCGATGAGATGCTTATCGAACCCGATGTTATTCGTCTGATACCCGAAACGATAGTTCGCAGTCATATTCTTGTTCCGGTCAGTCGCGATAAAAAGACACTTCTGGTTGCTATGGCCGACCCTCTCGATGCTTTCATTGTCGATGAAATCCGCTATCAGACAAACCTCGAAGTTGAAGAAGCAATTGCGTCTGAGGCTTCGATTCAAAATGCGATTCACAGATATTTCGGCGCCAAAGATGTTTCTCAGGCTCTTTTGACAATCAAAAGCGAGAACTTGAGCGAAATAATCGCCGAAGAAGATAACAAAGCCTTCGATCTTACCGCCACCGATGAAGCTGCTGTCGTTAACTTCGTCAGTACGCTTATTCGCCAGGCCATAAGTGAAAAAGCTTCAGATATTCATCTCGAACCTGAAGAAGACGCATTGCGAGTGCGCTTTCGCGTTGACGGCGTTTTGGCCGAAATCGTCAAGGCACCAAAAGCTCGACAATCAGAAATAACCTCCCGCATGAAAATCATGGCAGATATGGATATTTCTGAAAAGCGCTTGCCCCAGGACGGCCGCATCAAAGCGAGACTTACTGATAAAAACGTCGACCTGCGCGTCAGCTGCATGCCGACAATATGGGGCGAGAAAATCGTTATCCGAATTCTCGACAAGAGCGCTCTAAATCTTTCTCTCAAAGATGTTGGTTTTG
>SABV01000308.1 GCA_009928855.1 Erysipelotrichia bacterium
ACATTACTCACTTTTTAACGCACCTTCAACAGCTCTAAAGCCCTTATTTTATGAGCTATTGAGGGTGTTTTTTGTTATCACAAGTGTCAAAGACGGGATTATATCAGTCTAAGATCACTGATGTCAATCGTTGCGCATTGCAGAAAATTACAGTAAGTAAAAAGGGTGGCGGCCGCCACCCTTTTTACTTATCAAAGTTTTTGTTAACCGTTTGCAATCACAAATACAAGAGTCTACAAACCAACTTTACCGGCAGCGTTCTGCCGGAACAGATTACCGTCCCTTATGTACCGTCGCAGCGTATTAATGCTGCGATGACCTGTCTGGTTCATAATCTCAATTTCTGTTGCGCCTGAAATTGATGCTTGCGTGGCGAGTCCAGCTCTCAGGCTATGCCCGGCAAATTTTTTTGGGTCGAGCCCAACTTCTTTGGCAATTCGCTTTATGACCAGAGAGACAGCTTTTCCAGATAATCGTTTGTTGGACACATTGCCATGGCGGTCGATGCTGCGAAAAATTGCACCAGACGTGATCCCGGAAACTGTTAACCATTCCTGCAAACCTAAGACTGGGCATGTGTCGCCGAAGTTTCCATATGGAATGCCTTTTTTCTGCCCTTTTCCCTCTTGATCGGTCTTAGAGCGATTCAAAGTCACAATCAGACCTTCTTTTTCAAACGAAATATTCTCAACATCAAGGTGAATGAGCTCTGAACGTCTGAATGCTCCAGAAAAGCCTAGTAATAATATGGCTTTGTCACGCACACCTGCTTTTGATGCTGACAATGAATTTATCATTCTTCGGATGTGTTCGATGAGCAGAGGAGCTTTACCGATCTGCATTGAACCGAATTCTCTTCGAATTCCACTCATAATGCTTCTTACGGAGATATGAGTCGTTGGAGAGGTATAACCAGCAGCAAGATGGGCTTGTCCTATGGCTGCAACTCTTCGCTGAAGGGTCGAAACTTTTTTTGTAGCAGCCAAGTCTGTCAAATACAAACAAATAGTTTGCGATTGTGCTGGCAGTGGAAAATATCCGTGAGTAAGGCACCATTGTTCGAAGTCTTTCCAGTCAGCACGATAAGCTCTTTTGGTATTGTCTGACTTAGAGTTGCTAATATACTCGCGTGCTTTTTCAAAAATCGAAGAAACTTCTTGTTTCGTTTTCGGAACTAAGTTGCCCATAAAAGTCTCCTCCTGTCTTTTTATCCAGCTCTTTGATAGTGCTCCGCCTTCTTAAACCATTTCGATAGACCCGAAGTATTTTCAATCATTTTATCTGGATCTGAAGTGCAATCAGATTTTAAGCATTGTCCTAAGCTTCCTTTGCGACCAGTTTGCTTCCAGCCAAGTTTTTCCATATAAATCCTTACCAAAACACCGATTGCTTGTCTCCCCCGATTGGAATTGCTGCTCGATAAATAGACTGAAAATACTGGCAAACCTTCCAGTTCTCTTACTACGCCTGCCAATGCAGGTCGTAAATGATGTTCTTCGGCGTCTTCCATCCGCAACTGTCGCCTTTTATCATTAAAAAAGTCCAGCCAGGCTTGGAAATCAACTCTGTGGTTGTTAACCACATCGACGAATTTTGCCCCGGTGGGATCTTTCAAAAAATCTTCTTTCGTAACTCGCGTCATTTTATAGCTCCATATTTAAGACTTTCATTTTATATCTCTCTTAAATATGCATGTGAAGTTGTAATTTGTCAAGATGCCAATTTTATCGGCTTTCTGGGTGGCGATAAGAGATTGTTATCGGTAATCAGAACTATATTGTGATATAATTCGGTTTCATAAAACCGAGAAAAAATCTTCGGGGGAGGGAATTTTTCTTTGCAAGGAAGGACAGACTTTTACAACGGCGAAATCGTAGCGGGATCATTGCTTTTTACAGAAAGTAGAATCATCGCTCAACTTTTTCTGGAAGAATGTGACGATTCTGTCTGGAAGCAGAAGCTGTTTTCCGACAATATTCTCCAGAAACGCAGCCAGGCAACAATTAAACGCCTGGTCAGTCTTATTAAAAATCGCCTGAACACTTTGAATCCCGATGCCTGGAAACTTATTGCCACGGGGTCATTTGATGCCGCCAACCAAATGTTGCTGGCAAGTGCCATAAAACATTCCCGACTTCTCGGCGATTTTATGCTGAAAGTTGTGAAGGCGCACATCTCACTTTTTCATAATCAGATCTCTATCTTGGACTGGGATAAATTTCTTGAAGAATGCTCACATATTGATTCCCAGGTCAGCCAATGGTCTGATTCGACCAAGGAAAAGCTCGGACAGGTTGTATTCCGGGTTCTCGCTGAAGCAAAGATTCTCGAAAACACGCGAAGTAAAAAGATTCTGCCATTTTTTTTAAGCCCGGAGGTTAAAAGCCTTCTACTTAAGAACAATGAAAACTACGTCTTAAAATGTCTGGAACTCTTATGAAAACAGGATTTGACAGCCGACTTAACCAGATTCTCCCACGTCTTACATCACCGGAGCTTCTTACCAACAGTGGTCTCGGCAACGAAATAGGCTTTTACATTTTCGACTACCCACCCGAGAAAGAACTGTTAGTACGTGAACACGTCTCACATCTGCTCAATCAGCTCCATAAAAAGCACTCAGACATAAAAGTTAAACACGTTAACCTTTTTGAACTACTTATCGATTATCTCAAATCCCGCAATCATCTCGACAAAGCCCTGAAGATTGAGAGAGAAAAGGGCGAAGGCGAATTATTAAAAAGCCTGGCAAAGTCACTGAATGAAGAGAAGTTAGCGAAGTGGTTCGGAGAAACAATTCAGCCCCAAAATTACGACTTGATACTAATGACCGGCGTAGGTAATGCCTACCCGCTTATCCGAAGCCACGGGGTACTCAACAACCTTCCCAGCATTGTTGGCAGAGTGCCCCTGATCGTTTTTTTTCCCGGAAAATATGACATGCAGTCACTAAAGTTGTTTGAAAGAATCAACGACAGCAACTATTATCGAGCTTTCCGCCTGGTACCATAACCGTCACACTTTATAAAAGAGAGAGATCACATGAACATTAAAGACATTTTTTCAAAGGATTTATTCAGACCTATCAACGGGGTCGTAAAAGCTGATCAGCAAGATGAAGCCATCGTTTATCAGGAACTTGATGAGTATGTTGTTACTCGCGAGCTCGACAAACACTTCAGAACCTTTTTTGGCTCTTACTGCAAGACAATTGGAGCCGCTGCAGACCCGAACTTGAGCAATCACATAGGAGTCTGGATATCTGGCTTTTTTGGATCTGGCAAATCGCATTTTTTGAAGATCATCTCTTACATCCTCGCAAACAGACAGGTTTACAGCCTCGGCACCAACGAGAAGCGTCAGGCTATTGATTTTTTCAAAACAAAGTTTGGCTCTGACCCGATGCTCCTTGCCGATGTGACACGTTCAACCCAGATCGGTGCAGATGTCGTGCTTTTTAACATCGACAGCAAAGCTGACCCCAGAGATGGTCATGAACGTTTGATGAACGTGTTCTGGAAGGTTTTTTACGAACTGCAAGGCTTTTGCGGTGAAGCTCCACATATTGCCGAAATGGAGCGATACCTCCAGAACAAAGGCAAGCTCGAAGTTTTTCAAGCCGCCTTTAAGGAAAGTGCTGGCATTGACTGGAAACAGGAACGTGACGCCTGGGCTCTTAACGGTGACGAGATTATAGGATCTCTTTCCAAAGCAACCGGAATGTCTATCGAAGCGGCTAAGGAATGGTTCGAAAAGGCTGAAAGCAATGTCAACCTATCGCCAGAAGCTTTTTCCAAAAGAGTTAAAGAATACCTCGACAATCGTGGCACGAACTCACGGGTCATTTTTCTCGTCGATGAAGTCGGTCAGTTCATTGGTAGCGATACTCAACTCATGCTTAATCTTCAGACCATCACAGAAGACCTTGGGCGTGTATGTCAAGGGCGTGCGTGGGTTGTCGTAACCTCTCAAGAAGATATGGACAGCATTCTCGGCGATATTAAAGCCAGCAAAGCAAATGACTTTTCAAAGATCCAGGGGAGATTCCCAACCCGCGTTTCACTCTCCAGTGCCAATACTGACGAGGTTATTCAGATTCGATTGCTGGAAAAAACTCCCGATGCCGCTATTGCTCTGAAGAGTCTTTTCAAGCTGAAGGGTGACATCTTAAGAAATCAGCTCAGTTTTACCTCTGAT
>SABV01000039.1 GCA_009928855.1 Erysipelotrichia bacterium
CAGGCTGCTCAGGCTGCACGGCTTGAGTCGGCTTAGCTGGCTTAACGGGCTTGATTGGCTGAGCTGGCTGGGCCGGTTCATTTTTGTTTGCGGTTTTTTCGACTATCGGCAACTGTTCTTGTATCTGGGCCTCGTTTTCGAGAACCTTTAAAACAAAACGAATTTCGCCGCTAGTCTGCGAAACCGGAACCAGAGTGACTTCATAAATACCGGTTACCGGCAACACCAATTCTTTCAAACCTTCAAGATTTTCAAAAACAACCTTTTCATCAGAGGTCAGTTTAACGCGTGTAACTTTTACACGTTCGGCCAGGCCCTTTCCGGGCTCTTCGATTGCAAAGTTTACCACCGATGCTTTTTTCAAGAGAATATAATTGGTAATTTTAGCATCTGCCGCGCGGTCTGCCGAAAAAACACCGCGATAATCAAACATCCGGGCAGCAAAAGCTGATGATACAAGCATAATGACAAACAGAGCAACAACTGACGCCTTTTTCATGACTGACCTCCAGGTCTCTCCAAGAGCAGCTTTATTTTAACCAGACAGAATCCGGGTATGAGTCTGCAAGAAGTTTCCAGACATGCTGAGCTTCTGAAATTGCCATGTGATGGCTATAAACATCAGCAATAACAGCCAGGCCGTGTTCAGCTTTAAACATGCGGGGCTGCCCTGAAACCGCGTCGATCAGAAGATCGGTTCCAAGGTCAGGAAATATCTCTACTGCGGCAAGACCGGCGAGGAAAAGACGATCTTTGGCTTTAACAGGCATATAAAGTGGCATAAGCAGATCTTCCAGCATTTTATTTACCTGCGCAGTATTTGCAGATTTTATAGACTGGTATATTTCCCAGGCATGCGACTTGTCGCCGATAGCCGCAGAATAAAGCATATCTACCGGCAGGTTTTTCCAGCCATTGCGTTGAATGTTTCTGATTGTGCTGTTTCTGTTTAGAGCCATATCTGAAAGAGCAAGCATGTATTCGACATGATCAACAGTCACAACCGGCAAATGCCCATTGTCATAAGGCAGATAATAAGAAAGTTCGAGAAGACGTTTCAAATCAGAAAATCCGGCTTCAGTTGCAATTTTTTGCGGATTGAAAGCAGAAACTATCTCTTCGACTTCCGCTTTTTCGGCAAGAGCATCAATGCTCTTAAGCGTTGCCATTACTTCTTTAGCAGCCTCAAGATCGTTGAATTCATAGATATACAGATAACGCAGGTCGATAAGAGCCTTGAACATTTCTTCGGGCTGCGCTTCGGGGAATCCTGCAACGAATTCCTGCAATTTTTTAAGTCGCAGCTGCGGAGAACTGGCGTGTTTTACAACACGCTCAAGGCTGCACCATTCGGTCACGATTGAATTATAGAACGGAGCCTGGTTATCTCTAAGAGTGATAACATTCAAGGCTGCTTCCGGTGCTCTCTTGGCAAACCACGCAGATTTAACTGCAGAATCCAGAAGCTCTGCTGCTTTCTGCCCGCTGATTTTTCCTGCCGCAAACCTGTTGAGCAAACCTTCAACAAGTCTATTACCAGAGTGCAGGCGCTTCAAATCTTTTGTTAATTTACCTGAGGGTCTGGTTATTCGCTGACCTTCGATAAATTTTTCGGCAGTTCTATGCTTACCAGAAGCCAAAAAACCCGACATTACATAGCTCTGCTCACGGTAAGAAAGACTACCGGCTCTGGCCGCCAAATTCAGCGATGATTCGGCTGTTGCATAGTCTTTTACGGCATAAGCAGCCATAGCCCTGTAGATATTGATCTTTTTTGCATAACGGCCGGTAGGAAAAACTTTGAGGTAAGTGTCTGCTGCCAATGCAACCTCATCTATGAGCTCTGGACTGAGGCAACTCACAGCCGCGAGAAAACCCTGTTCACGCACAGAGTCTACATATTCTGCTTTTGTCCAGGCGATTGCTCCGGAAAAGGCTTCGCGCAAAATTGCCTGAGCCTTCACCGCATCAGTTTCCCATAATTTAGAGGCTGAATTGATTTTGCCTTGAATTGAGGCAAGCCCCGAAGCCTCTGTGGCAGTTATACAGGCAAAAACCAACAGAATGCAAAGCACGAGTCGCAGACACTTCATAATTTTCCTCCACTCAAATTCGATTATGTTTCAGACTTATCTTTTCTGGGTTCAGCGCTGTTTTTTTTATTTCTCCAGCGTTTTCGACGGGCATTATGAGCAGCTGCATCACCCTTTTCGGCAGGTTTTTTTTCATTATCCGGCTTTGCAGGAGCATCTTTTCTTTGGGGAACATTTTTTTTCGCAGGGTCAGAAGTGATATTGCCAGATTTCTGCGGGGAAACTTCAGGCCCGGTTCGTGGTGCACGAGAGGGTTTTGCCCCAGGCTGACGGTCTTCGTTTCTTCCACTGCCGCGCAAAGGCGGCCGTTTATTTTTATGTTCAAGCGGCTTAAGTTCGAGACCGGCAATAATTTTTTCGACAGCATCAAAAAAGTCTTCTCTGCCAACAAGGGTTTTTGCAGAAAAAGGCATGGCAAAAGTGATTTTCATATCGCGGGCAATAGAAGCGCGCATTTTAACAAGCTGTTGATTACTGAGCTTGTCTGATTTTGTCAGAACAGCGAAATAATTTATTTTCTGGTCTTTTATCCATTCGTGCATGTGAACATCGAGAGGTGACGGGCTGTGCCTTACGTCAAGAACCTGAATAACCCCTTTAAGGTTTTTGCATTCTGCAAAAAATTCGTTCATCATGGCCTGAATACGGGCCCGGGTTACTTTTGAAGCCTTTGCGTATCCGTATCCCGGTAAGTCAACAATATAAAACAGGTCGTTAATGCAATAAAAGTTTATCGTAAGGGTCTTGCCCGGCATCGAACTGGTTCTGGCCAGCTCTTTTCGACCCGTTAAAGCGTTAATAAGAGAAGACTTGCCAACATTGCTGCGCCCAACCAGCGCAACTATAGGAAGCTCATCAGTCGGCAAACCATCTTTGCTGGTTATGCAGGCACTGAATGTTGCAGAAGTTATTTTCATTGGCATTTCTTATGATTCTCCACGTTTCTTTTTACTGTGTGATTTTTTTCTGGCGGCGGTGCCAAGGGCTCTCTTGCTGAATACCAGAGGAGTTTTTTTAGGTTCGCCGCTCAAGGCAAGCTTAAGCACTTCACTTGCAAGAGATACTTTGTGAATTGTCAGATTTTTAAGAATCTGGGGGGGAATTTCTTCAAGCTCCTTCTCGTTGTCAGCAGATAGGATAATATCTGTTATATTCTGTCTGTGAGCAGCCAGCAGCTTTTCTTTAATGCCACCAACGGGCAGCACTCGCCCACGCAGGGTTATTTCCCCGGTCATCGCAAAATCATTGCGCACCGGAGCTTCGTTTAGAGCAGAATATATAGCAGTAGCGATAGCAATACCGGCAGAGGGGCCATCTTTGGGCACCGCTCCTTCTGGAAAGTGGATATGGAGATCAATAGAATCGTAGTCGATCGGGCGCATATTGATTTCGTCAGCGTGGCTTCTGAGGTATGAGAGACTGGCGTGGGCAGACTCTTTCATGACATCGCCAAGTGAGCCTGTAAGAATAATTTTTCCGCGCCCCGGCATAACCACGACTTCGATTGGAAGGGTGGTTCCGCCGACTTCTGTCCAGGCGAGGCCGTTTACCAGACCAATTTCGTCTTTACCTTCAAGCTTGTCATTATGAAATTTTGGAATACCAAGATACTGTTCAACAGAAGCATTGGTAACATCCAGGTTAACCCGCCCCCTGGCTTTTGAAGAATCTGGTTTTAACTTACCCAGTACGAGATCTCTGGCGATTTTTCTAAAGATTGAGGCGAGTTCGCGTTCGAGGCTTCGGACACCGGCCTCCCGGGTAAATTTTCTTATCACCTCGACAATTGCCGATTCTTCGATATTAATGTCATGCTTATCGATGCCATTAGCCTCTTTTTGCTTCGGCACAAGGTATTTTTGCGAAATAGACACTTTTTCTTCTTCGGTGTAGCCGGGCAGATAAACTACTTCCAGGCGGTCTCTGAGTGGCCCGGGAATAGTATGCGGAACATTGGCTGTGGTCAGAAACAACACCTTGGAAAGATCGAATGGGGTAGCAATGTAATGATCAGAGAAACTGTAGTTCTGTTCTGGATCAAGGGCTTCAAGAAGAGCAGAACTTGGGTCGCCCCTGAAATCCATGCCCATCTTGTCGATTTCGTCAAGCAATATGACCGGATTGTTTGCCCCGGTATCACGCACAGCCTGAATAATTCTGCCAGGCATAGCTCCGATGTAGGTGCGACGATGCCCTCTTATTTCAGCCTCATCACGCATGCCGCCAAGAGAAATGCGGGCAAATTTTCGATTAAGGGCACGTGCAATTGATTTGCCAAGAGATGTCTTACCAACGCCTGGAGGGCCAATCAAGCAAAGGATCGGACCTTTTATCGATTTTTTCAGGCGACAGACAGCGAGATATTCGAGAATTCTTTCTTTTACTTTTTTGAGGCCAAAATGGTCTTCATCAAGTATTTCCTGGCATTTTTCGAGATCTATTCGATCGCGAGTGTGTTTTTTCCAGGGCAGGGCTACCAGCCAGTCTATATAATTGCGCGAAACAGTTGCTTCGGCAGACCCCGGCGGCATTTTTGTCAGTTTTGCGAGTTCCTTGTCGGCCTTTTCGCGGGCTTCTTCAGGCATGCCGGCTTTGGCGATTGCCTGCTTAAGTTCTTCTACTTCTTCGGTGCGTTCATCAGCATCGCCGAGTTCTTTCTGAATGGCCTTCATCTGCTCGCGCAGGTAATATTCTTTCTGAATCTGTTCCATCTGCTTGCGAACCTGCCCGCGAATTTTCTTTTCGACCATCATTATTTCAAGCTCGCGGTTTAGAATGCTGGCAATTCTCTCAAGGCGGTCACGAGGCTCAAAAGCTTCGAGAATTTCCTGTTTTTCTTCGACCTTGAGATTAAGATGGGCGGTAATAATATCTGCAAGCCGACCTGGTTCTTCAACATTGTTGGCAACCATAATCACTTCGAGAGGGATTTTTTTGTTGAGTTTAACGTATTGCTCGAAAAGGGTGATGATATTGCGCATCAACGCTTGCAATTCGATAGTTTTTTTGTCTTCGGTATAAATAACCTCGCCTTCAACCTCAAAAAATTCATCGAGTTTTGTAAAGCGGTTAATTTTGATGCGCGTAGTGCCTTCTACAAGAATTTTCAGAATGCCATCCGGCAGTTTGAGTAGTTGAAGAATCTCAGCTACGGTTCCGGTTTCGAAAAGTTCTTCGGCTTCCGGGTCATCGGTTTTTGCCTGTTTCTGAGAGCAAAGAATGATCTTGCGATTTTTAAGCATTGCTTCTTCAATTGCTCTTATTGATTTTTTACGACCAACAAAAAGCGGCACGACCATGTATGGAAAAACCACTACATCTCTCAAGGGGAGTAGAGGATAGATCTCCGGCCCGGCGGGTATTCCGGAATCTGCGTTGTTATTATCTGGATTATTGCTGCGATCTTCAGTTGCCATTATTATTAAATCCTCCTACCGGGAATGATTCGATTTTACTGCATCAAAACCAAGTTTACAAAGTAAAAAATTATTACACGACATTCATTTCAGCAAATTTTATCTGCGAATAAACGGAAGCCGGCCAAGCTGTTTTAAAAGGCGCTGAAATAAAGCAATGCGCGGGATCTGTTCAGAAATAGTTTCGTCAAGAACCGGGGGTAAGTTCATCAAGCATGCTTCAATATTCACTTTTTCTTTAGCAAAAAGTCTGTATATTTCGGCATAATTTATGCCGTCCAATTTTTCGAGATTTTCGAGTTCGGCGTTTATCTCACATTCTAATGCACAGCCCGGTTGGCTGGAAATATCACTGGCAATGCACTCTATTTTGCTTTTGATACGGGCATATAGAGTGCAGACCGCTTCAATATCTTTACTGTCAAGATCTTTCCAGTCTCGCGCCGCTTCATAAAAAGAACATGGATCAAACTCTCGGGCAGCAAAAAAGCTGGCAACAGTCAACTCTACCTGGTAATCCTTGAGAGTCTCAGAAGTAATCTGCTTTAGCCACAAGGTCCGGTCGAGTTCAAACTCAGGAAAAATATCAGCAAATGCCTGAAAAATATCGATTCTGATATTAGCAGCCTTAAGCAGCGCAAAAATTCTGCGGGGCGGCACAATCACTTCACCAACATAACCAGCGTGAGCACGCATAAGAATGGCCAGACTGATCACCTGCGCCAGTGGCGACTGTGGCGAAGGGATTCTACCACCAAAATAATTGCACATCTCCTGCAAATGGGGAATCAAAATTTTGAACGACTCAAAAGAGCCAACGCAGCCCATTAACATCGAGAATCCTGTTGCCGGAAGATCTCGAGCCAGCTCTGTATTTTCGGTTTCTGTCAGCAAAGCCAGCAAATTAACTATCTGCGCCGAATCATGAGTTTGCCGCAATTTTAAAGCCAGCCACACAGCACAGCGAGCCAGCGGATTACTCTGTTCTATCGTAAGAAGTTTTGCAACAGGGGGCTGACCAGCTATTTTGCCGATTTTTTCCGAAACTTCTTTGAGGTCTTTTCTCCAGAGGTGAAGAAGTTGTGCAAGTCTTTCGTTGAGAACTGCTGTTCGCAACGAAATCTCGTTTGCAGAAGGGCGAGCCAGGTCAGTTAAGGCAATAACCGCCGGCAGCAATTTTCCGCGGGTATCTTCGCAAGGCAGATAGTCGGTATGCAACAACAAAAATCTGCTGATAATAGCTTCAGAAATCTCTAAAAAATCCGGAGAGAATTTAACGAGAAAGGGTTGAGACGTCTCTGCGAACAGACAGATTCTGTTTAAACGAAAGTTGTCGGCGCGAAGAAGGTAACCTTCAGGCAAAATAGAGCTTATCTTTGCATCGAGCGTTTTTTTGCGCTCAGACTGTTCAGCAATCAGACCAATACGGGTCATTATCTGCGAATACGAATTTGCAGCAGGAATATCATGATATTTAATCAGCATGGCTTCTCGCTGAAACGTTTTTGCCACAGCTTTTACACCTTCAAGCTCCAGGTCTACAAGTTTGTCGTCAAGCATGGCAACAAAACATAACGGCGGTTGCGGAAACAGGCTGCCCGGGCGCCATGGTGGCAAAGCGAAAGGAATAGCGGCCACCAGAGCGTTTTTAAGACCAACAAGACTTTTTTCGATCGATGTACCCGGAGTCGATTTAACGGCAAACAAATATTTTTCGCCATCAATTTCGCGCACCACAAGATCTTTTAGTTCAAGCCCCTGAGCTGTTGCAAAACCCACAGCAGCAGGTGAGGGCAAATTGTTAAAATCGTATGCCGCACTGGCCTTGGGGCCGCGAATTTCTTTAACTGTATCAGCCTGGGTATCAGCAAGCCCTTCTACGAGAATGCCGATACGATATCTCGATATCCAACAACGAACTCTGGAGAACTCGAGTTTTTCGCGGGCGATGGCCTGAGCAAAAATTTCGCGCAAATCAGGCAGATCTGGACCAAATACATTGTCTGGCAGACCCAAAAAGCCTGTTTCCAAAAGAAAATTACGTGGCAAATTAAACTCCTGACGAACAAATAACAGGCTCGAATTATAGCCTCAGCACCAAATAAATTCAAGTCAACTTAAAAAGCGCTCAGTGAGGGATGCATCAGGGAATTTTAAAACTGGCAAGCTCAACAGGGGTTTTCCAGAGATGCCTTAGAGATTGTTCGCCGAGAAAGTCAGACAAGTTGAGAGTTTTTAATAACGGGCGACACACCAGGCCATACTTGAGCGTAAACACTTCTAGAAATCCATCCAGGTTAAACAAATTAACCTCACGCGGCAAAAAATCAAGCCAGTCTGGGGGCAGACCAGCAGGCGCTTCAGCAGCCATCATCATTACGCGGTAATTGCCTGGGGACAGATCGGTCGGGATAACCAGCGATCTGGTTACCTCAAGCAGATTCAGCTTCAAATTGCCGTTACTACAGAAATAATCTGCCGGAAAATGCACATCGTGCCCAACCATTATTCCATTGCGTTCTATGGTTCTCCCCTTTTCGTCAACCAGCACGGTTACAGCAAGCATTTTTTTGAAAACCTCTGCAGAACCTGAAAACGAATAAGAATACTTCACATAACCGCCTGGCACAGGCTTGGCGCCAGGGTAAAAATGCGGTTCAACAGCAGTCTTAGTAGAAGCGCTCGATGGAGCATCTTCAAAGAAGCGTTCTGCCGGCACAATTTTGTGCAAATAACCTTCGGGAATAATAGAATAGGAAGCCACCAGTTTTTTGCGGCTATCAGGCGGGTAGATAAGACTGCCATAAAGTTTTCCATTGTCTATTGCCGGTTTAAGAGCGGCAAGTTCGGCGGTTTCCAGACGATCGACGAGCTGCACAGAAATATCTCTGCGAAAGTTTTCTACAACTCTCATAAACCAGTATGGCCGAAATTCAATGTCATTGCTCATCATGAGCAATGTTCCTGTTGGGAGCGCAGTTATGGATTGTCTTACAAAATCTTTAGGACTGTTATCGGGAGGCTCTACTCTTGCCGCAGATGAATACACGCATGTAGAAACCAAAGCAAGACAACAGATGTTTCTGAGCGTATGCCAGCGGATTTTTTCGACACTCATGGCAGCAAAGGCCGCCAGAGCCATGAGAGAAGGCAGAAGCATTGTATGCGCTTCGAAAGCATTGTAGTTGATGACAAACACAAGGTTTACCAGAAAAATTGTCAACAAGGCAGAAGGCAGGGCTTTGGCAACAGGCTGACGCGGCATGAAAATAAAAGCGACTGCGCCGGTTAAGAGCCACGCTCCACCATCAGCGAAGGCAAACCAGACAAAATAAATCAATCGCGACACAATTTCCGGCAGACTGAACGCAAAAAGACCACCACGATAGACCGTGGCGCTAAAAACACGCAAAAAGCCATCAAAACCTTGCCCAATCATTGGGTCAAGCAATACTCTATGAGGGTTCTGCAGTCTGAGATAAAGGTCGCAGGTCGGCATAAGCCCAACCAGCATGCCAGCCAGCATAAACGTGAAAAATTTTAGATCAGGCCTGAAAGAACCTCGGGAGGCACGAATAAAAAAGACCAGCGACAAAGCGTAGAGTATAAAAGTCGGCCGGTGGCCAACTCCGAGTGCTCCGACCATTCCGGCCAAAAAACCCGTGATAGCGCAACTGCGGCCTTTTTCAAGGGCCATACCAACCAGCAACCCTGAAATAATCAAACAGATTTCGAGATTGTAAATTTCAGCAAGAAGTGACTGCTCCCAATATGTTTTGCAGGTGAGAAGCAAAAAACCCCCAAGAACAGATGAAAACCATGACAAACCATAAAAACACAACATCAGCGTAAAAAGACCGGCACCCAGAATTCCGATGAATGCGGTGAGAAGATTTACGCAATACGCAGGGTTAGCCCCGGGAAACAAGCTCACGGCAAGGTTTCCAAGCCTGGTATAAAGGGGATAACCTGGAGCATGAGGCACGTCAAGAGTAATTGCAGCGATAGTAAACTCGGCTGAATTGTACCAGCCGATCTGTTCGCCAACCATTGGCAGATATATAGCTGAAGCAGCCAGTATTACCAGAAAAAAAGCAATTAGACTTGTGCGTATGTTCATAATCAGGCCGTTTCGAGAATTTTAAAAACAGCTTCAGCGCTGTCGGCATCTTCAGGAAAAATAACTGCCCTAAAATCTATATCTGAATACAATTTACGCCCCGTTTCAAAGTCGATGAGAACACGGTTAAGATCATCAGTTATGCGAGCCTGGAATTTTAAAGTTCCCTTGGCATTGAAATCCGGAATCATCAATAAAATGCTGTTCGAGTCGAATCTGCATAACATGTCAGTCTCTCTTACATAGTTTTCGAGACGCAGGCCCAGTTCGCGGATAAGATCAGTCTTGAATTTTTCCATGTCAGATGCAGAGCCTTCGGCCTCTTTAAAATGAACCTTTTTAAGCCTGACAAGCAAAAAACCAATTACAGCCTTTTCGTTTCTGGCTCTGTTTATAAGTGATTTCATACAATCAGAGAAATAATCGCGTGAATAAAGACGGCTGGAAGTATCCACAATATTTTTTTCGATCAGGTTCAATTTTTTGTTAGTGGCTCTGATACGGTTGTTGAGCTCTTTCATAATGCCAAGAGCCACCATGGGAAATTCGCTGATGAGGTCGCAAAACTCCCCCTTACGCAGCACCAGCATAGTTACGTGCGTATCGGCCATTGCAGATGCTGCACGTGGTTTTTCATCGTACAGACCCATTTCTCCGAAAAAGTTACCCTTTTCGAAACTTGCCAGAACCTTTATTGCAGGGGGACTGCCAGTAAAAATAGAGATTCTGCCGGCGATTACCAGATACATGCAATCGCCAAATTCCCCTTCTGAGAACACGATTTCTCCTGATTCGACTTCTTCTTCGGTCAGCACTTCGGCAATTTTTCGCAACTCATAACTGGAGAGGCTCGAAAAAATTGAAATTCTTTTCAAAAAAAGTATGCGTTCAATAATTATCATAGTTTTCAGCTAAACTGCAGTGTAATACCGCGTCCTTTAAGATTTTCAAGCGCCCATCGACAGGTTTGCGCAACCGAATCTTCTATAAGCGGGTCAGATTCAAGCTTTGTAAGCACAGGAATCAGCTCACGAATTTCTGAGACGCATACAGTATACACTGCTGCCTCTTTGAGTTCGCTATCTGTAGAATTGAGATATTTGCCAAGAATCACATTTAAATCTTTTTCTCTGAGAGAAAAGGTTTTAACGGCATAGTCGGCAAGTTGTTCGAGCGATATGTCTTCGAGAACAGGAATTATATGATGCACAAGTTTTCTTTCGCCCATGTTCTGCAAAACCTCGATTGCATTACTTACGAGCTCTTCATTGCTTGAATATAGACTTTTAAACAAATCATGAGCTTCACGATTCTGCTCAGGCGCAATAAGACACACAATAAGCCTGGTAAGTGCCCATGCACGTTCTTTAAGAAGCATTCTGATGTATACCGAGCTTTCACGTCTGGCATCTCTGGCAATAACATGCTCTTCAAGCTTGTATTCATAAAGCTGCAGGATCATCCTCTGGCCAAAGTGATGCAGGTATTCGCGAACATTGTCATCTTGTGACACAGCAAGAATACCTGCTACGGCAGCCTTGGCATGCAGGGAGCTTTCAGAACTTTCGAGAACCATTATCAACTCACTGAATTTGTCATCATAATGGGAGATCAGAATTTCCTGAGCAAACTTCCGGTTTCGGGGGCTTGAATCAGACAGCCCTTCAATGACCAGATAAAACCATTTTGGCTCGACAAGACGGGCAAGTATTTTAAGAGCAAGATATCTTATTTCACGTGAATCGTCTTTGATAAGACGCCCGATGATTTCGTAATGTTCATCTGAGTCGGCAATTTGCAGAATTTTTTCGAACGCATTCGCGGCCGCCAGTCTTATTTTAATTTCGGGGCTTTTTAAAAAGGGCTTAAGGTTGACCCAGAAGCGCTCATCGCAGGTAAGCCCAAGTATTTCTATCCCTTTCAACAAATCCGTGTCATTTTTTGCAGAAAGATAGCCCTGAATTATTCTTAAAGACTGCACCATCTGGTCGAGATCGCCAATTCTGGCAACAATAACAGCAGCGAGACGTCTGAGAAGGTCTGAATCGCTGTCGAGAAAACTCGCCACTTTCTCGCGCAACCTGGCGGATGCAGGAAACTTTGCAAGAGCCTTGAGTGCATATTGCCGCAAGTCGTTGTTTTCGGAATCGAGGCAGCTGTAAAGGAACTCGACAGTAAACTGGTCTACCGGTAAAGCGACCTGTTTTAAAATTTCAATTTTTTTGTCGGTGTCAAAACTTCTCAGCCTTTTAACAAGTTGTTCACGGCAGTTTCGGTCACCATTAGTTGCTATGAGCTGAACTATCAGTGGTGCAGTTTCTTCTTCTGCAAGATCCAGGTGTGCCAGCAGTAAATTCAGAGTATTGCGATCAAGATTGAGTTTTTGCAATTCAGCTTTTCTGAAAAAATCAAGATTCGAACTGCGAAGAAGCTTAAGAAGGCTGTCGCGATAAGGTTTTCGCATCATAACCGTAACAAAACACCAGAGCACAGCAGCAAATATAGAAAAGAATCTTACAAAATCAGCATTTTTGCCGGCATAAAGAAGCAAAAGTCCGGTAATAACCGTTCCGAGGGGTTGCAATACGCCTTCTGAGACAGTAATTATTCGCGCCTTCTCTTTTGGCGGCAGCGCATTATAAAAGAGGCTGTGTACCGGCTGAAACAATGCATTTAACAGGCTGATCTGAACGAACTTCAACCAGATGCCAGGAATAAGAGTTGCTGAAAAAGCAGTTCCGACAAAAGCTATCAACACAAGGAACGGATAAACAATGTTCGTATTGCTTACACCGAGGCGCTGCACCAGATTGCCCGTAATCATTCCCTGAAATATAAAAGCAAGCAAACTTGCAAATATAGTAAACAGGCCATAAAACCTGGCCAGATCATTCTCTGAAGTAAAATGACTGTTAAAAATCGCGGCGCCCTGAAATTCAGCAAAATAATATATAAAATTACTGCAAACTCCTGAGAGAACGAGAAACAAAACAAGCCTTGACTCGCTCAAAATGCGCAAAAAATTTCGCAATCGATCTATTCTGCGAATTTTTTTTCTCTCATTTGTCTGTGAAAAAAAGCTTTGAATTTGCGGTTTGATAAAGCTGCCGCTGCCAATAAAAAAGAAAATGAATGCAAAAGCATGCATAAAAAACCAGAACCAGAGAATCTGCGAAACCTGGTATCTGGAAGCAAGAAAGCTCAGGCTCAAACCGGCTGCGATGCGGCCTGCAACGATGCCGGTAAAAATAACCGGAACAAGACGCTTGCCCTTTAAGGCATTAAACTGAGTGCCCATTAAAACAGATAAAACCACCGGAATAACAAAAAGCAGCAGATTGGTTATAAAATAAAGAACGTAGCACCCGATCACCGCTCCTGAACTGTTATTAACAATGAATCTGACAGCAACAAATATTGCCACAAGCGATGCAAGGCCGGCCGCAATGGTCAACTGCCTTTTCTCCATGCGCCCATGAAGCAGCGTAAGCAGAACGCTTACCGGAATAGCAAAAAGGGAGCAGAGAATAAACATTGCAGGCAGACTGGCAACTCCAACCCGTTTGATAAAAAGAGCGTCAGATACAGAGTCGCCAAAAGAGAGAGAAAACCAGCACAAAAAAGTGAACGCCCAGAAAAATCCGGCTTCTTTCCACTCACTCTTTCTTATGTTTAACAAACCCTCAAGTTTTTCGCCCAGCATATCTTTACCAGAACTTCCAGTCGTAACGAACACCGATTCTTTGTTCTTTGACCGGTTCCTTGAACTCCAGGTTGACTACAAAGCCTTTTGGCAGACGATATTCAAAAATATAGCTTTCCTCCTGCCCTTCTTCCATAGAGCCCTCGTAAGCCATAAAAATATTCTGGCCGATGTATTTGCCAACCCTTATGAATGAGCGGGTCTTGCCCGAAGCCTTATCGAAAAGAGAGCTGAGAAAGAGCTCGTCAAGATTCAATGCCGAAGAAATGGTGTCTCCGATAAGAGCAGAAATATAAGAATTTTTGAGGCCTTCAAGAATCTCAGATTCGAATAATTCTTTAGAATCGCTCTGCATGGCTGAATTAAGATCGCGTCCAATGGTCAACAGTGCCAGAAGGTCGCCCTCAGACATTGGCGGGGTTGAATAAATTTGCGGCTTAAACGATGATAGCCGGCCTTCAAGGGTTAAAAATATTTTTGTACTCTGAATCTGTCCTTCGGACTTCACAAAAATATGTGGATCCAGAGAGTTATCGACTCCGCCGAACTTCAGATCTCCGGTTTCTATTCTGAACTTACGCTGTTTAAAATAAAGCGACCCCTGTACGCAATTGACACCACCATCAAGTTTGAAATTTTCCAGGTCACCGATTACAGAGAATTTTCCCCGCATTTCGGCATTCAAAAAAGAGCTCTTCAGCCAAAAATTGCGCGGAACCTCAACATCTACGTGATAATTCAAAGAATCAAAAATAAAATCAATTTTTTTTCTTTTAGCCAGAAGATCGGTGGTTATATTGAATTTGCCGCGCGGAACGAAAACTTTACTCGTCAGAACTGGGTTGTAAAGATCTCCGGAAATATCTAAAGAAGCGCTCGCACCGTTTATTTCAAGATTCATGAACGACAGATCAAGCTTTTCTCCGGTGATATTTGCAGTTATTGAACCAAGTGCATCCCTGAAGTTTATCTGCCCTTTTCCGTTGAGCTGACCACGGCCGAGATTAGCCTTTAGAGAATCAATATTGATTATATGATCATCTGTTGATATTGCAAAATCGACATTTGTAAGTGGTTTGCGCATATTGCTGAAAGCCAGTTGATCGGCAAGCAGTTTCAGATCACCTGAAATCCTGGGATTAAAGGGTTTGCCGGTTAAATGAAGATCGGCCTTAACCGTGCCGCTCGCCTCTCTGAAGATCTGAGGCAAGTATTCAGAAAGATCGGTCAAAGGGCCTTGCGGAACAAAAAGATGCAGATCGATATTCGACGGGGTCAGATTTTTATCAAGGTCCACCCTGCCCTTCAGGTTAAAAGAGCTGCCTGGCAGACGCACCATGGCATCTTCAATATCAACTCCGGAAGGATCGGCATCTACTTTAGCCCGCACTTCAGGTATTTTTCTGCCGGCAAAAATAAACTCATCAATATTAGCAGCAGCTTTAAGTCTGACATTATCAAGATCACCAAAAAGTCTTGCGTTTATAGAAAGGCTGCCATCGTAATCCCAGTTGGGAAGATCAAACAAGCGCCCGAGCGCCTTCAACGAAAAATTATTGCCATTTATCATCAAGGCAACATTTTTTCCGGGAGTAAATACTCCTTCGACCCCAAGAATGCCCAAACGGTATTTAAGCTCAAGAGAGCGTATTTCAATGCTATTGTTCTGGTAAATCACCTGCATTGGCCGGTTAGAAACAATAACATCGTTTTCTTTCTGAATCCTGACTGTTTCGAGCTGCATATCGACAAGATCAGGTGTCAAAGAGGCAAGATCTCCCTGCATCTGACATTTGCCAGTTACCAGTAGTCCACCATAATCAAAAGTTTTTATGCCATGCGCCTCAGGAATAAACGACAAATCAACTTTATCAAGATCGAGACGGGCTTTGTAGGGTCGCCGACCCAGCCAGTCTATTTCGCCATCAATTTTGACACCCAATTTGTCAAATTCGCCGCCGGTAATTTTTAACTCACTGTCGTTAACTGTTATTTCGCAACCAAAATTGCCAATATCGCGGCCGTTGGTCTTCATTGTGCGGGAAAACACGGTAAATTCGCCGCTTTTATGTTCTCTGGTCCAGTCTAGTGCGCCTTGTAGACTCAAATCACCACGAAACTCAGGCAAAAAGGTTTTCAAGACCGCCATTTTTTCGTATTTCAAAGATTCGGCCTCTATCGTGCCAGAAAAATGTTCTTTATCGACAAATTGCCCCGAAGCAGATATTGTGCCACCAAAAGCTCGAACAAAAAGGTTTTTCAGCTCACCCTGGTGCCCCAGCACGCTGCCTTCAAGAAAAAAAGTGTCTATATCCTGCTCATTTATAACAAGTTGCCGGCCATCAATAGAAAATTCCCAGTAATCCTGGGCCCTTTGCCCGTCGAAACTGACGCTTCCGCTTAGTATGCCGTCAACCTGTGTGTCTTTAAGATGTTTGCTGAAAAGGCCGTTTAAAAAATCGACAGGCAATTTCTGAAAAGCGAGCCTGAATGCTCTGAGCTTGCCATTAAGCAGGTTTATTGAAAAAAAACCATCGATCAAGGCTTCATCAACAGGCCTTATCACAAGCGGCGCCAGAGTCAGTTTTTTTTCTTTCACAAGCAGTTGGGCCTTGAAAGAATCTACATTCAGGCCCATAATCCCAACACGACCGCTCCAGAGTTCACCCTGCACAACCGGGTCGGCCAAAGAACCACCGATGTCGGCTTTTAGAGAAGCCTGGCCAGATGCAATGTGCTCAGGCAAACCGAATGCCTTTAAATCAACATTATCCACGCTGGCTCTAGCTGCAAATTTCTCACTTGTAATCAAACCATCCAGAGCAATTCGGCCACCATCAGGGAAACAGGCAAGCGGGTTAGAAATATTCCATTTTGCGCCCGTACCATAAATTCTTGCGGTAAACATGTCTGGTTCAAATGCGTAAAACTTGCCCTCGCGCATTTCAAGATGAATATCATATGTAGCACTTGCCGGACTGGCAAAATCGAACTTAACTTTGAAAGGACCGCTGCATTTGCCGGCAACAGGACTTTCAATGAAAGGTCGCAAAGATTGCAGATCTAGTTCGTCCAGGTTACCGGAAATCATGCTGTGTCCTTTTAGGGGACCTGCAAGCCAGATTGTTGAACTGGCCACAAGGTTGCCGATCTCTGTGCGCAACCGGCCAGCGGCTTTAAGACAGAAATCTTCGCTGATACTCCACGACAGATCGGCATTGTGAATTGATTTATTTTGATATTTCCAGTTTCTGGCACGAGCAGAACCATTACCGGAAACCTTTTTAATATCACCAACAAAATCACCCGAAAAATCTATTTCGCCCGGTTCTGTATTCAGCAGGGGCATTCCGAGCTTTTCGAATGCCATTGGGGTCAGATGAACCCTCTCGCCTTTTATATTTGCAGAAAAATCAGTCAGACTCTCTTCGCGCCCACGCCAATCACCGCGAATAGAGATGCTTCCCTGACCGTCTGCAACCTTGAGATCATATTTCCAGGGCAAGTCATGAGTGCGACTGGCAACGAAACTGATATCAGCATCGATTCCTCCCCATTTGAAACCGCAGTTTTTGAGGGTAAGACGACCTTCAAGTTCTTTATTTAAAAAAGTTGCAATTTTATCTGCCGGCTTTTTAAGACGTTCCAGCAGATTGCCCTCGTAATTAACCGCAACCTCAGCACCACCACGCATGATATTAAGCCCGAAACGATGAGAAAGAAAAATAAGTGGTATGAAGCCTGAAAAATCTTCCTGCAACCAGTTAAACTTTATCTTTGCCTCACCGGTACCGAGAGCAAGCATTGCGACCAGCCGACCGCGCCCACCCAGCGGGCCCTTATCGAAAGCCAGCTCAACATTGGCATTTCTTCTGGCTCTGATAAACTTGCCTCTGAAATCAGGAATATTGAAAACACTGACCGAAGTGTTTATTTTAAGGCCATTCAAGGCAATTTCACGTGCCGGAACCCTTGAAATTTTTGCATCATCCTGCCTTGCTGGCTGTGGTGCAGTCGCATCATAGGTCAAACCCGAAAGTTCAGCTCTTTCGACAATTGCCCGACTAAAATAAAGATCAAGCGGCCCTGTGCCCGATGCCAGGTAGATGACTGCCTTGTCGAGTTCTACAAAAGGAGCCTGACCCGGCAACATTATTTTTAATTTGCTGGCCGTGATAATATGACGCGGCAAATTGATTTTGAGACTTTCGGCGTCAAAATCAATGGCATTAAATTCGCGCACAAGGCTTCTCATGTGCGTCATCAAGGGTTTTGGAATCTGAAAAGACTGCTGATAGAAATGGTAAAGCAGTCCTGCCATGCCAAGCAGCAGAATCAAAGCAAACAGCAGCGATTTACGAATTTTAATCATCTATAGACAATTTTGTGGTTAAAAAAACAAATACACCCGGATAACATTTCGGGTGCGGGCATTGTACCATAGAGAGAATGCAATAGCAAACCGTTTAAAACAGCCAAAATTAGGCAAAAAAAAAGTCCTGCTCATAAGTGAGCAGGACTTTTTTTATTAATTACTTGCCTTTAGCAATGAGATCTTTCAGATCTTTACCGGGTTTGAATTTTACAACTTTTTTAGCCGGAATGCTGATAGCTTTTTTAGTCTGGGGGTTAACACCCTTGCGAGCTGAGCGCTTAGCAACTTCAAAAGAACCAAAACCGATCAGCTGAATTTTATCGCCTTTTTTGAGACTATCTTTGAAAGTTTCGAGCATTGATTCGAGAGCTTTCTGAGCTGTTGCCTGGTTGAGGGTTGCTTTCTGAGAGATTGCTTTTACGAGATCCGCTTTATTCATCGTGAGTTCTCCTTCGATGGTTGGAAATTGATGAGCTGATTATAAATACGCCTCTCGCTTGTTGTCAATACCCTAATTTATTTTTTTTCTCTCTTAATCCGCCTGCAAAAGGTTTTTAAATTTTTTCTAAAGTGTACCCCCGGACACGAAGCAGGATTTCCCCTGTATATAGAAAAGGGAACGTATATAAACAGATATCCGGCAAGTTTAAAGGTAGCAAATGTTACAGAAAATAGAACATTTTTTGCCGGTTACTGAGCCTTTAATGATGATTCTACTTGTTTTTTCACACAAAACTTGATAATAAAGAAAGCGTTGTAATTGTAAAATAAAAGAAACTTGTCGAGGGACTCCATGTTCGGTTCATTTTCGCTGATTATTATTTCGCTGATTTTGCTTCTGGCTGCCATTTTTCTTTTCAAACAGCTTATTTCTCATGTATCTGACAACAACGAAGAAACCTTTGTCAGAAAGCTTGGGCAACCTGCCACACCGGTGCAAACAATCATAACAGAGCCTTCGGCACAACTTTACGGCCAGACCGGGCCAATCATACGCACAAATAGAGGCAATAAAAAATTCATGTTCAGCCTGACCCTGTTAGCCTGCCTGGGCTACCTGGCCTATGATAATCGTGCTTTAATAGAAAAAAAGCTTACTTTTTCTGCAACAGTGCAGGCATCATCGCAGCAAATACCGCTTCCGTTTACAACCATAGGCGGTCACAGGGTCGTCGATGGAGTAAACTGGTTTAAAATAGTAGCAACAAGCACCGAAGGGATCCCATTCGAAGGGTGGGTTTCAGAAATGGCTATTCAAAGCCAACCGCCAGAAGAAAACAAGCTTGCTGACGAGTTGATGCAAAAGCTTGGCCTTCCAACCAACCGCGAAAGAATCGACTCGATCAAAAAAATAAAAAATATAAATCAGGCTCTCGACACCGCCCTGGAAAGCACACGAACCCCAGGCAACTAGGCCGGCGCTGTTCCCCCAAAAAACATTTGTAAAACAGAGGCACGCCAATGCCGATATTATTCACAAATATTTTATGGGGGCGCAACATATGTTTCTGCGAAAAAGAAATCTCATTTTTTTGTTTGTAATGCACTTCATGTTTCTGGCCTTTTTTCTACCTGGCTGCAAAGAAGGCACTCAGACAGCTCCCTCCTCAGCGCTTCTTAATACCGTAAACCAAACTTCAGGTTCTACTCTGCAAGATCTGACCGAAGCCTCAACAACTCTTTATACCATCACAGGTACTGTCATATCTAAAAACACACTTGAAAAGCTCGGAAATATAACAGTTGCAGGAAGTTATAAAGGTCAAGCTCTACCAATCACCAAAACAACCTCCGAAGGCAGATTTTTTATAACCGATGTTCCACCAGGACTGTATGATATAGTTTTTTCCTCTCATGATGGCACATATGCAAGTAAAACCTATATAATACAGGTTCTTGAAAATGGCACCATGTCCCCGTCAAGCCCGGAGGTTCAACTGTCTCTTCTAAACCCTGCAACTTCCAAGCTCCAGGTTACTATCTCAGGGGAAGTTGTTCTACAATCAAACAACCAAAAACTTGATAACATCGACGTAGAAATAGACGACAATAATTCTCTGACCCCAGCAATTCCGGTCACCTACACCAGCGCCGAAGGAAAATTTTTCTTCAGCAACCTCAGCGCTAGCGAATACAAAGTTACAGCTGGCACCAGAACAGCAGGCTATAAACCTCAAAGTCGCAACATAACAATTTTATCAGACGGAACGATTTCCCCCTCATACACCATAATTCCCCTCCCCTCGACTGCCGACAAAACTTATTCAATAAGTGGTTATGTGAGAACAAGCAGCAACGAAGTTCTTGTTAACACACCGGTCTATATTTACACCTCGACTCTTGCTAATGACCCGAAAGATCTATATCAATCTTCTCCCGCCTACACAACAGGAGAAGGAAAATTCTTTTTCAATGATTTACTTCCAAATATATATTTTCTCAAAGTAGCTAGCAGCAACAGCACACACGAATCCTCTGTTTATCCGATAAACATAAGCGAAACGGGCGCAGTTTCCCCCGCTACAATTGAAATTCTCGTAAGTCAGAACGATACTATTTCTAAGGCCAATATTAGTGGTAGAATATTCGATGCATTCACAGGTGGAGCTCTTGAATACGCAACAGTTAAAATTGCCGATATCAGCAGCGGTTTAACCGACAATGAAGGCAACTTCAATTTTTCAGAATTACTTGCCGGAATCTATAAAATAGAAATTTCCAAGTTCGGTTATGAAACCATGAATGGCTCTTTTGTGCTTAACAACGACGGTTCAACAGTTCCAAGCAGTCTTTCATATCCATTGATTCACGATATGCGTAGCGGCTATGGCTCGATAGCAGGCAGAATTCTAAACACAGCTACCGGAAAAGCTATCTCCAACCTTACAATAAGAGCT
>SABV01000309.1 GCA_009928855.1 Erysipelotrichia bacterium
CTACGCATTTTTCTGACCCCAGTGCTCTTTACGCATATTCTTCACAAAAGCAGCGCTGTCTCTGGTATCTTCTCGATCTTTCCACATACCAATGAATTTGCCCTTAACTACAGACTTATGCTTTTCACCTGACTTTTCCTCTTCTTTGGCCAGGCTTATGCGTAATAGCTCAATAAACTCTCTTACGAGTTTATGTGCCTTTGGTGGCAAATTATCAAGTTCTTTGATAATTATATCTTTGCTGGTCATAGATCTCTCCCAACTGTATTTCGAGCCAAAAATCCATTTTTGCCCGATTAAAGGCATTCTGGATTTCCTTCAGAATTTTCAAGGATTGGACTTGAAGGGGTTTACAGCAACCCCCAACCAAGATTTTAACATTTTTACACTGTTTATGCAATTTTCGTTACAGAATTACAGCACAACAGAAGATTTTGATCATTAATGTTCAACAGTTCAATTCCCATTATGATTGTATACTATTTCAGTTTGTTGATGCTGGTTTAGAATGATAAAATTCCATGAGCCGGAAACGGCCAGGCCCAGTTTGCCCGCCTTGAATGCTTCGTCGAGAAGATCCTGTTTTTCGCAGTAGCTGAACTGCTTCAGCTGCAGATAAAACTGCAGGGCTTCGCGACAACGATCTTATCAAGACCGTTTCCCCAGTTTATCTGCTCATTGCGAATCTTTATTCCGGGGTTTTCCCTCTCAAATTTTTCGATAACCGGAAGAACGAATCTCGGATCCCAGAAGTTCCAAAAGATGAGTTCTTCGGAATGACCGGGACAGGCGATGGCGATTACCATCACCAGAACAGGCAGCAGCCGGTTCAGAACAGTTCGTATTTTCAATTTCATCCGCGCCCAAAACCTTTCAATATACAGCGCTATTTTAAGATTTGAACCCACGCCTGTATAGCAGTATAAGCGCTTAAAAGCAAGCTGTTTATAAGCCCGGAAAAATAGAACGGGCCCGCATGTTTCCACGCGGGTTCGGTTGATCGAACCTTATTGACCAGCAGGAACCGGGGCCGAAGGCGAAGCCGTTACCGGCGCAGTAGCTGAAGCGACGGTTGCTGAGACCGGCTGGCATGATTCACAGCTGAAGGCACTGCTGATAACGCCTGTGACCTTTGCGCAGTTGCCGTCACGAAGTAACCAGACCAGAATCAACGCAAAAAGAACAAGAAGAAGCCAGAGTTTCCAGGGGGTCTTTTTCTCGGCAAACGGATCGTCGAAAGATCTGAACGCGCCTTTCGGCAGTTCTGCCATGCCGGTAAGAGTCTTGCCGAATGCCATATTTATCTGGGCGCGAGTGTTGACCGCCCAGCCGTTGGCATCGAGAATGGCACCGAGATTGCGCTGCCGCAGACGCATGGCCGCGAGAATCATTGATGGGCCTGAGATCAGCAGCAGGATTCCGGCGATGGCCAGCGGCATCTGCCACCAGGTGAGGGCAAGAAAGCCTGAAACAACCGAGGCTACAGCCGAACCGATAGCAGCCAAAGCCAGGCCGATAGCCGCAAAGATACCGGCAAATTTTCCGGCATCAAAAGGAGCTGCCGGTGCTGCCGCTTCAGGTTTTGGCGCTTCAACTTTGGCCCCGGCACTGCTAACTGAGGCAGACAGTGAATCAGTCATCGACTTGTCTTTTGAAGCGGCAAATTTTTCGATCTGTTCGTGAATCATGTTGCCAAGACGCTTGTAGGGAGCCCAGAAAGCTTGCCTGATGCTGATCGGATGATCGATGATCTTGACGATCGTGGCATCCCAGTAGTTGCCTTTTCGATCTAAAAACAGGCCGTTTCGACCTATCTGCAGCTGATCTGAATCGCCATCGGTAAAAGCAGCCGCGATTGTCATCTTTTCGGATGAACCCTGCCTGACACAGTCACAATAAACCAGAAAGGTATTGCACGAAGCTGCCATGGCACTGTGCTTGGCCATGTCGTCGACTCTGACGCACAACTCGCAGCTGCGGCTGTCCATAAAAAGGGTTCCGGCCTGAAATACTGCCTTTTTTTTGCCGCCATAAAAGTCTTTGAAGACAACAAAATTGTTGAGCAGCGAATAGTAATAGCAATAGAAGCGGACCAGGCGATCGACATTGTTGATTGCGTTGAATTCAGCTTCTACCGATTTATCTCTGGATATCAGTTCACGAATGACCTTTTCCTGGCCACCGGCAAGAATTTCGCTGACTCTTGCAATACCCAGCTTTTCGACCGAGGCTCCAGCTTTACCTGACAACCAGACTTCATAAGCCGCAAACTGGTTCTTGATCTTCAGCCAGCTGGATTCGCCGAGCTTTGCCGCATCGCCGGCGACCGGTTTCGCGACTTTTTCAGCAAAATCGGCAAGTGCCTGCGCCCAGGCCGGATTCACTTTTTCGGTCAGGAGCAGAATGCCATCACTGCCGGTCATTGCCAGAGGCAGGTCTTTGAGTTCGGCGGTTTCAGCCGAAAGAGTCTTTTTTAGCAGACCGACATAATCACTTTCCAGAGCTGCCGATGCTCCGGCATATCTTGCATCGTATGAAACCAGGCGACAACGGGTAAAATAGTCATCGATGCGGGATTTGACCGCCAGATAAGCTTTGGCCATCGAGTGGGTGGCAGCTCCGGAAAAAAGAACTGAAGCGTCTTCACCCTTTTTCTGCCAGGCGGCAAAAGCGACAGCATCAGCCATAAAAGCGTTGAGACGGGCTTCAGAAATTCCTGGCTTGCCGCTTCGGTCAAGGTCGCTGCCGGCACAGTCGATTATTTCAGCAATTAACTTGCGGGTGGCTTCGTCAGGAGCGACTTCACCAGGAATTATGCCGTCACCGTTGAAGGTCGTAGCAACGAAAATCTTCTGTGTATCTGCCAGATCAGCCAGAGAGACACTTTCTTCCTTCTGTTTGCCGAGATTGGCAAGAATCTGACGGGCAGACGCCAGCAGTGCTTTGCCTTCTTCGGTTGCATCGTTTATATACTGCATCGGCAGGGCTTCGCCGGCCTTCATGATAACTTCAGGGTTTTTCAAAACCGAGCAGAGCCATTGCAAACCTGCAAGAAGTTCTGGAATCTTAACACGCCTGTCTTTATCGGTATCGAGATAATCAAGGGTCTTGGCGTCAAATTCGATGTTAGCGGTAGGACATGCCATGGCTGCCCAGAGTTTCGGATCGAGCTTCGCAAGAGACCTCAAATCCTCCGCTGTTTCCAGGCTGACCTGGTCAAGCCCGCCATACTTATAAAATTTCCAGCGATGTGATCCGGAGCTTTCGGACATAGTCGTCTCCTTAATGCGATTTTTTTGCGGTTTTATTCTAATCTTTCCGGCCGAGAATCTCAATCTGCGTATTCTGGTAAATCCGGGCACTTTATGAAACAGAATGACGTGCACAGTTAAATTTTACCACAGGGCGCCGGATTAGGTCTCAGTCTTGTTTATTCTTGTTTTTCTAATTGAATCTCCGTAAGCGCGAATTTAAAGACCTCTTGAAAAATCAGACGGGCATGATACCGGCGTTAATGTGGCTCTGTTGCAGATTTGTTATAAGCGTTTATGCAGCAAAATAGCCCCTTTCCGGTTTTATGGCCTTCATGGGCCAGAAAACCGAAAAGAGGGTCTGGAAATGTTATGAAATCATAATGGCGGCAGAGTAACTGGATTCAAAGTTTCTTAAGGTTCATCGATTCAGATCTACAGTCCTGAAATTCTTTGCGAGACTTTTTTGCAGCGGCAGCCAACTTGTTGTGGCTTTTACCGAATGAGTCATTCCATTTGCTCTCATCTTTAATTTCTTCTATGTATTGTCGAAGATGGTCCATTACATCTTCCTGAACTTGCTCAGGAAGCGATTCGAGCATCTTTACAATCTTGGCCATCGCTGATGTCTTTGCCATGTTTATGTCTCCGTATGCAAAAGCTTATCATCAGAGCATCCTTCTTGTCACTCTTGTAATAGTTGCCTATGAACAATAATGACGCAAGAATTCCTCAACAAAAAATCTGCTGAAACTCTGACTAAAAGCACAAAATCCCCGTCACGAACGAGGATTTGCGCATTGGAGGCGGTTCGCACAGGGCTATTTTCTCGTCCAGCAATTTGAGAATTTATCTTAAAACTGCAAAACAAACTGCGCAATTAACCGAGAATGCGGCTTCAAGACTTATCATTTCTGTG
>SABV01000040.1 GCA_009928855.1 Erysipelotrichia bacterium
AATATCTTTAAAACAACTTTTGCTGATGGCGCTTTTTATAAGCTTATGCCGGTTCGGAACCGCTCAAACACCATTCTCTGAAGACCCGGTAGCTATTTCGAAAATAGCGGTGGCAGCCGAGAGAAGCGTGCCGAAAAAAACAAGTTTTTGGCAGCGTTTGATTACCAAAATTGAGGCAACTTTTACCAGGCTTGCCAGCAACATAAGCGGCAAAACCGTCAGTCAGAAATTGCCTGATTTTGTAAGCCGGTCGGCCGCGATTCCGGGGCATGAGACACGTGAATTCGTATGCCAGGGAATCTGCTACCTGCCGACGCAGGTTGTCAGCCCAGCCTCAAAACAGCTTGAAACCAGAAACTATCGTTACCTGGTTTTGTCTTATTACCCGAAAGAAGAATATACTTCTCAGCCTTCACAGCTGGTGGTTATAGATATGCAGACCCGAAAAGCCGTGCGGCGCTTTTCTCTGTATGTTGATTCAGACACTGCTTATAAAGGGCATGCCGGCGGCATTGCGGCTGCGGGAAAATATCTCTGGGTTGCTTCCGGGTATAAACTTTATGCTTTTGATATCCAGTCGGTTCTTGATTTTATTAACGACAAAAAAGCTGCTGCGAAAAGCGTTGAAGGAATACCGGCTTCGCTTCAGCTCCCAGAAAAAAGACTTGCGGTGGTAAAAACTTTTGCTGTCGATACGAGCGCAAGTTTTTTGAGTTTTGATGGCAATTACTTATGGGCCGGCGATTTTGTTAAAACTTCAGATAAAAATTTTGCGCCTGTAAAGCACCACACGACAAATCCCTGGAAAAAAAACACCTGGATTGCAGGATACAAAGTTGATGTGAATGGCACGCCAACTGCTACAAAGTCTTACAGCTTTGTCTCTGCAGGAAAAAGCCGAAAGGTATATAAGCCCGATTATCTGCTGTTCTGCCGCGACTCGGTGCAGGGAATGGCAGTTTGCGGCGACTATATCGCCTTAAGCGTGTCTTACGGAGCTGCCAATTCAAAGCTGGCATTCTATAGAAACCCAATTGGAACTGATGCCCGCAAGGTTTCTTTTAAACCTGAAGGGCAGAAAAAAACTTTTAAGGCTGATGCCTGTTTGCTTGCTGATGGTGAAAACTGGCTGAAGACGCTTGAGTTGCCGGCAGGCGCTGAAGATCTTGAATATGACGGTCGCTACCTGTATGTCACCTTTGAAGGTGCATCAGAAAACTACCGTAAGAAATGGATAGCCAAAAACCCTCTTATCTCGATAGAAGGAAGATTTTATCTCATCTCTCCGGGCATGATAGCCGGGTTAGATGCCGACAACTAAAAGGTTACTCTGGTTTCAAAGATCGCGGTATTATTTCGAGAAAACTGCCCGACCGGTCCGAGGCTTTCGGCACCCTCGCCATTAGCCTGAAAGCCGAGCACAAAGGTTAAAAAGTCTGACTGTACGAACAGTATTCTGGGGGTCAGCACGTATTCACCGCTGGTAAAGTTTTTAAGAACGTTGAACTCGAATTGCAGACGGTCGCTGCGAAAACTTTGTTTCATCTGAAGCGAGCTGAGATACTCGGTTATATTTAGCTGAAACGGCGTTGCGTGGGCCAGGTCTGGCACATGCGATATCATACCTTGAACATTTATATAAAAATTTTGTGGCAGATTGCGGTCGGTGCCAAATAGCAAGCCAAGGTGATCGCTCGCAAATTTTTTGCCAATTCGACCATTTTCAAAGGTAGACCATGTCCGATTACGACTCCATGCCAACTCATAGCGCATCAGAAAATCACGATTTAATGTCAGGTTGCCGTTAACTGCAAACGTTTCGTCGAGAGGGTAACTGCCGTTGAAAACGCCGGGCTTGTCCTGGCTTATCACTGGCAGGCGTTCCTTAAGGCGCAGATAATGAAACCGCATCTCGATTCCAGGGTAATTAGAACTTAGTTCCACGTGAAACTGTGGCGAAAATTCTGCGTCTTCTGCGGCATTATAAACACCGCCATTAAAAAGCATTTCATTGGCAAGCGACTTGTGAATTGCATAAGCCCAGCGACTGAAGATCGATGGAAATTCACTGGCAGTAAAATACGGCAGATAATGGCCCGAAAAGGTGAAATGTTTATTTATATGCCATGTTGCCCGCAGTGCCGGTACTTCTTTTTTGTCACGGTCGTAGTCATTGGCCAGCCCGTTGTGGAAATAGCGCGAGTTTATTTTGTCGACAAACGAGAATTTGTCGCCGCTGCCAATGTTTTCTATCAGTGTACCCAGTTTAAAATCAAAATCTCCGGCTTTGATACTGTAATAGTTTTCTCCCGGAAACACCTTCCATTTTTTATTGTTGTCTTCGGTGTAATAATTAAAATTGGCACCGGCAACAATTTTGGTAGTTTTTGACGGTTCACGCTCAAAAGTTATGCGCCCCTGGTCGAATGACGAAAATTCATTGTATTGCCAGTTCCACCAGCCCGAAATAAAAGGCCGTCGAACTGATTTTGTGCTGGTCTCTGTGCTTCCCCATTCGTCCCATTCGTCAGCAAATAGGCCCGGTTTAATTGCGACAACGAAAAATAGCAGAATAACCGCTATAAGTGCGGCACTTCTTGCCGGCCCGCCGGCTGGCAGACGACTCTGTTTATGCAGAATTGCGAGAATCTGCGGCCTCCTGAATGGTTTTCTCTAAGTTGAATTATCGGCATTCTCGGGGGCAAAATCTACAAAAAATCGGTGTTCACAAAAAAAGCTGAAAAGGGTATCATGGTTTTGCCGTTTTGCTTGCTGTATTATTAGACTTCGGGGAGGCGCGCATGGATGGCTTGAAGAGGATCATGCTTCAGGATCTGACAGATAAAGTTTCTGAGATTTGCGATAACTTTTACGAAAATTGCGTTGCCTTGCTGGCGCGGCTTGTTGCCTGTCAATCTATTAGCGGAAACGAGCGTGAATGCGCTGAAGTTCTGGTTACATTTTTTCGCGATCGCAATATTCCCTGCTTCAGAGACTCTAGAGGCAGCATTCTGGCTGTTTCTTTGCCTCGGCAGTTTGAACCTGAGCCTTTGTCTGAACATGGCGAAAATGCCGGAAAATGGTTGCGGGTAGAATTGAAAAAAGCCAGGGATAAAGGTTTAAAAATTCTGGCTTTTAATGCGCACATGGATGTTGTGAGCGCTGAAAACCCCGAAGAATGGACGAGCGACCCTTTTTGGGCGGTTCGTAGAAACGGCCGTATCTATGGCCGCGGTACATGTGATATGAAGGGCGCGCTTGCGGCTATGGCCATGTCTATGGCCGTGGCACGAGAAGTAGACAGGGATTTTGACCGGAAGTGTGTCGTTCTTGGCTGCTTTTGCACTGAGGAAGAAGTTGCCGAAGGCCTTGCATTCAGGGATTTATTCGAAGAGTTTGGTCTTAAACCAGATATGGTAATATTGGGCGAACCTTCTAAGATGCAGATTGCCAGAGGACAACGCGGAAAGCTCGAAATAATGGTTGAGACATCTGGTGTCTGCGCTCATACTTCTGTGCCTGAAGCCGGTGATAATGCAGCATATAAGCTTGCCAGGGTTTTGCTGGCCATCGAAAATGTTGAGGCTGAAGAGCGATTTAAATTCGGCATGGAGCCGAATAATACCATGAAAAGAAGCACTGTTGTGGCAACTACCCTGAAAAGCTGGCCCAATAGTAAGAGCTTCGTTCCTGATAAGGCAATGACGCATGTTACAGCCAGACTTGCAATGGGCGAAACTTTGGCTACACTGAGCAAAAAATTGCAGGCGGACGAGAACTGGCCGGATGCCAGAATTATCCCAATTGTATACAGAGGAAAATCTTATCTTGGTGTTGAAAGCGATTGGAATGCAGAACATTCTGCCTGGGAAACCGAGCAGTCGCACCCTTTTTTCGGTTTTTTGGCTGCGGCTTATGAAGAACTTTGTGCCGAGAAGCCTGTTGATAAAATCTGGCCTTTTTCTACCGATGGAGTCTACAGTGCAGGCATTGCGGGTATTCCCACTCTTGGCATCGGCCCCGGGCATGAAGAGATCGCCCATAAAACCGACGAGTGGGTTTCTGAAGATGAATTAAAAAAGGCGCTTAAGCTATATAGCTTTTTGCCTTTTTTTCGTGCTGAAAAATAATCAGGGGATGTCTGATATTTCGCTGAGGAATTTGCGATATTCATTTCGCGAGTTGTTTTGAGCTTCTATTCTTACCTGGTTGATAGCCTCGTGATTTTTCTTGACCAGAGCTATTACTTCTTTGTCCAGTTTGTTGTTTTCGCCCATTTTTTCGAGAATTATGATGGTTTGTTCGTTTGACATGCCTTTTCTGTATGGGCGGTCTTCTGTAAGTGCTGTAAATACGTCTGCTACCGCCAATAACCTTGAACCCAGAGGCAGGTCTTTTTTCTTGAGTCTGAAAGGATAACCTGTGCCATCAAGGCGTTCATGGTGATATGAGCCGTATTTATTTATCATATTGAGGTCTTCTATAGATTCCAGGGCTCTAAACGTGTAAAAAGTGTGCCCGCGCATAAGGTTGAACTCGTCCTGGTCAAGCTTTCCTGGTTTCTCAAGTATCTCTGCCGGAATAGCCAGTTTGCCAAGATCGTGCATATATCCGGCAACTTTCAGTTCGAAACATTCATGTTCGTTTAATCCGGCCAGAGTTCCAAGATATTCAGCTGTGGCCGATACTCCGCTCGAATGCGTTGCCGTAAATGGATTTCTGAAATCGATCATTCGTCTTATTAAGCCTGAAAAAGAGAGCAGCTCTTTTTTATTCATGTAGATTGTTTCGAGACGAACAGTCTGTTCAAGCTGCTTGCTTATAAGAGGCGATACCAGATCAAGCCAGAAATATTCTTTATCGGCGAGTTCAAGAAAAGCATTGACCAGCTTTGGTTCTATCAGAGTGCCTGAGGCCTCGATAATTTTATTTTTGATGCTTTCAGCCTGACCCAAAATTTCTTTGTTGCGTTTGATCTGCAGGGCAATGTGATCGGCCATAAATAAAATTCGACTGCCAAGAGGCACCTGATAACTCTTGTATGTTTGGCCATGTCCATTGTTCCAGGGTACATGATGGTACCTTATCAGTTCTGCAACTTTGCGCATTGGTTCAAAGATTTTTATCAGGCAGTAGCCCATTTCTGCGTGGGCCTGCCCGGTTGAATACTCAAAATGCATCGATTCCATACGTTCTGCAAGAGATATTGCGCCTATGTCATGTAGAATTCCAGCACAGACAATCTCATTCTGCTCTATAACTGAAAGCTCCAGAGCATCGGCAATGCGCAGTGAAATCAGAGCCACCTGTTTGTGGTGGTCGTTCAGCAGCGGACTTATCCAGTCAAGGACGTCTGATAGGCAATTCAAAAAATCGAATAGTTTTATTCTGTATTGAGGTTTCATAAGCCCGCCATTCTAGTTGATATTGCAACATTATAACGATTTTAACATATTTGCGCATAATTTTTTGCTTGACGTGCCTTCGTTATTAGCTGTTTTAAAACAAGCTTTAAGAAACAGTCCCGACAAAATATGCTTTGGCGGGACTGTCGCCTGTTGTTACATTATCGCCGGTTCGTCTTCTGCGGCAGTGGTTTTATCTGGTTTGCTGAGAAAAGTTACCTGATCGCCAACTATCTGGGTTATATACTGGGTTTGCCCTTCGCTGTTCTTATAGGTCCTCGTTTCAAGACGACCCTCTATCAGAACTGATTTGCCCTTTTTCAGATAGCGCACGCAGTTTTCGGCAATTGCGTTCCAGACGATAATTCGGAAAAATGCGGTTTCTTTATGCGATTGCCCGTCATTGCTGCGCCAATGTTTATCGACTGCCACGGGAAACACTGTTAAACATCGACCATTGCTGGTTTCTTTGAGTTCGGGGTCTTTAACCAGATTGCCTGCAAGAAGTACACGATTTAAACTTACCATTTTTCCCTCCACATTTTTTTAGTGACCTCGAAATCGGTCTCACTGGTAAATCAATCTGGAAAGAAAATGGGGAAATTATTTTTTATGTTTTTTCAGATATTTTGCCTGAGAGAATAAAGAATAAGCCCCAGCCACTCGTGAATAGCCGCGTTAAATGAGGCAAGATAGTTCTCGTTGGCGTAAAAAATATTATTTTTGTTATGAACTGGTGCGGCGTAAACCTCAAACCCGACTTTGCAAAAAGTGGAACATGAGCGATAAATATGAGCTCCGCTGGTTACCAGCAGAATCTTGTGTATCCCGAGTTTTGACATTTCCTGATAGGCGTATTCTGCTTCTGTTACTGTTGTTACAATTTTTTTGCTGACCAGAATCGTTAAACTTGCCGGACAAACTTCTAAAAGTTGCGTGTAACTTGCAACCCATGCAGCTTCCAGATGTTGGCTTGTTTTTGAATAGCCTGTGCTTATAAATAGTCGCGGTGCTTTTTGTTCTTTCAGCAGCTTTACTCCGTGCAAAACTCTTTGCATTCCGCTGAAACCGGGGTCTCCGGTCGGGGATGCGCCAGATGCCAGCACTAGTATTGCATGAGCGTTTTTATCAGAATGTTCGAGTATGAGGGGCTGTGCTAAATAGCCACCCACCGGAAAAAAAGTGCAGCCGGCCACGAAAATGGCCATAAGAAGAAGGCCATAACGAAAGGCTCCGGTAATTAGATGTAATTTTGTTTGCTTTTCTTTATTGCGCTGGCAGCAGACTAATATTGAAAATAATATAAAAAGTGCGGCAAAAAAGGGGCGGCGTGTTGCCGATAATTGGCCGAGAGCTATAAAAAATACAGTGGGCAGGGCGTAGATTGCTGCTATAAGTGCTTTTTTCATGTTTCCGGTCTCATTATTGTATTTTGCTGGCACCTTCTGTTGCTGTCGAATTCGATAAAATCGGCACAGCATATTAACAGATCGTTGCGAAGAATCATGTGCTGCTCAATGTCTGAGGTTTTATTATTGCCGCTCATGATTTGGGTTAACATCTGTCGGGCGCGCGAATAGCCTGTTTGAACGCGGGAAATGATAAAAATAAAATCATTGCTGGTAGCTCTTGTCAGCAGTGACGATTGCAGCAGGGCATCTGCCAGAAGAGCCATTGCAAGATTCCTGTCTTTCACTCTGTGCTCGATTTTTAAATCTCCGGGTGTGGGGGGCGGATTCAGGTGAAAACTGATACGATTGATTATTTCATTGCCAATCAGTGCCATCAGGTATATGTGAGCCTGAAGGAGTCTTTCTGGTTCGGCTGCCAAGGTCTTCTGGTCAAGATCAAGCAGTTGGTTGTTTAAATTCTGGCTTTCGATGCTCAGCAAACTGGCGGGAAGCAACTGGATAACCCCAGGTTCGGTGTTTTTAAGGGGGCGGCGCCGGCAGGCCTGCAGCTCGGCATCAATGGCATTTATTATTTTGGATTGGCGAAACGGGTTTTCGGTGCGGTTTTCTAGTCTGGCGTTGTCGCGTAAGTTGCCTGCAGTTTGTTTGTTCGAGCCGTTTTTATCTTGACTGTTATTGGCGGCATTTTTTTCTGCATGCTTTGCCGTTATTTTTTGAACATTACTGATTTGCCATTCATTAAAGCGTGCGGCAACGAGCAGCATTGCCAGATATATTGCGGCTATAACTGCGCCCGGAATATTGCCCGCATAAAAATAACCTCCGGGCATCGAGTTTGCAGCTTGAAGTATTGCGATTACGCCATCTAGCACGAGTGAAAGGCCCGGGGCTATAATTATTGCCAATGTCGGCCAGAAAGCAGATAGAATAGCCGTTATGAAAGCTACGGGCAGTATATAGCTGAATGCCCACAGTATTGCCGGATTGACCAGCAATGCAGATGCAGAGACTGTGCCAAAAAGAAAAGCCGTCATGGGCATGGTTCCAAAATTCGCGGCAAAAGTCACGGCGAGATAACGCGACAGAAAGTCGGGCAGGTAAATTTTGTTGAAAAAGTATTCAAAAGGTGCCCGCAGAAAAATAATGCTTAAAATAGCGGTAAAGCTTAGCTGAAAAGCTGCATTGCCTATCGTTGCAGGGTCATACAGCAGCAAAATGAAGGCAGCGATTGCAACCGGCCGTGCCGGCGACGGAAAAGCTTCTGTGTGTATAACCAGAGCAATGCAGGCATACATTATCAGGGCGCGCCAGATTGAGGGGCTGCCAATGGTTGTCATTGCATAAATAACCAGAAAAATGGCAATCAATATGCTGCGTGAAACTGGCGGAACTCTGAATAAATGGAGGATTGAGGCGAGCAGCACCACCAATACCATGATGTGTTGCCCCGAAACAGCCAGCAAATGGCTTATTCCTGTTTCTCTAAACAGCTGTCGGTCGTCGCGGTTTATCTGACTTGTATCGCCGAGGATAAAGCCGGTGATAATTGCAGCATGCCTGTGTGGCAACACCTTGTTCAAGCCGTCTCTAATTTTTCGTTGAAGTTTTCCTGCAAGTTGTTTTGGTGAACCTGTTTGTTTAAGGGGTTGGACAGCGGTGCTTGTAAATGCCGGTGGCTGATGCGGAGTGGTGGGGGCTTGAAATGTGCCTGATGCGCAATATGTCTGTTCAGGTTCGGGGATAATTTCTTTATCTGTGGTTTTTAGCTTTACGCGCCCCGGAATTGAAATCGTCTGCGCATTGGCTGTAAACAGCACGTTATCGATGTCGAAGGTTATGCCGCCAGATCTTAAAACCTTGTATTCACCTTTGAATGTGCCGGTGACCATGCCCTGTGTTTTGTCGAATGCTGTAAAATGTGAGTATTTGGCTTGAGGAACCATACGGATATTGCCATAAAACGCGGCAGAGGCAAGGGTTGCCATGCAAAGAATTATGAATCGGTATTTTTGCATTGAAGCGAATGCAGAGGCTGCGAGAAAAAATATTGCCGCAAAAAAGAGACCCTTGAAACTGCCGGCAGGAAAGAGGTTTGCAAAAAGCAACCCGGTAGCAAAAAGTGCTGCATAGATGGTTATGACATCTGTTTGGGAGCAGACAATTTGTGCTGGCTTTTTGCGGTTTTTCATAGCGGATTAACGGCTCAGGCGCACGCCGGCGTCTTGAAGAGTCTGAATTTTGCTTTCGCCCATTTTTTTAACGCGTGATTTAAGATCGCGCCAGTCGAAGAACAGGCCAAAACGGCGTTCAACCAGTATGTTGTAAGCTGTTTGTGAACCAATTCCGGGGCATGCCATCAGTTCTTCGTGCGTTGCTTCATTTATTACGACCATCGCCGGGGTGATTTTGCGATGTTCTGTTATTTTTATTTTTTCATTGCCGCTGCTTTTATCGAGTATCAGTTCAAATGCACCAGGTGGAACAGCATCGGCCAAAGGTATTGCCGGCGGCTCTATGTAAAGAAATATTATGCCAAGCAAAAGCGGAATGGCTATCAAGATTCGATAATGCGTTGATTCCTGGTCACTTATAGAAAACAAATTCTGTATCCTTTTTCTTGCTGTTCGATTCTCGCATTGCGGTTGCCAATCGCTTTGGTTACCCACTTGACCTGACGTAACTGCTGCAACGGATTTTGCGTAAAGGCCTCTTTTAAAAAGAATCTGCGGTGCCAGTTGCCGTTTTCCAGGGCAAAGCTGACGCTGATAAACTCAGAAAAGCTGCTTATCAGTTCGGGCAATGGCTCAAAAAAACGCAGTGGCATTCCCGTATAAAACCCCGCCATTACAGGAACCATGGGGTAAATTGTGCTGAGAACAAGAGCCTTTTCACGGTTGCTGATATTGTTTGCCGGCGGCGACATTCTGGAAGCTTTTCGTATAAGCGCCAAAGCCGCGTAAGGTTTGTTTGCGGTTATTATGTAATCATAGCTTTTTGTGGCTGCTTCAAGCCATGGCAAGGCATCAAACGATAAAGTCTCTTTGTTCATTGAAGAGTGCATGTAGCCTAGCCATTTAAAGCACGATTCTAAAAAATCAGTGCAGGTTTCGGTTTCTCCGGCCGTGATTTCTGCGAGGCGACTGGCATCTACGCCATATTCGTCAGCAAGAGTTCGTTCTACCTTGGTTGAACAGGCAAAAGCATCAGCCCAACCTGCTTTTTCGCTTTGCCATAGCTGCTTTACACGATACGCAATATCTAAATCAAGGTTTGTTTCTGAAAAGCAAACAGGCCAGAGTCTGGCCTGTTTTTCCATGCCGTGCGGGTTGTATCGGCTTGTCAATTGGTGAGAATGCCCCATAGCTTCCTGGTCTTATCGTTTTCTATGCCAGCGTCAGTTGTAATGAAAAAAAGAAGCTCGCGGGCCTGGTTTAATATTTCAGGGTTTCTCATGGCTTTGCCACAGGCTATCAACATTCTGATTTCAAAAATAAAAAAATCCTGGTCGGTGGTCAGGGCATTTTTTTCGATCTCAAGAAGCTTACTCATTACCTGTTGGTATTTGCCTGCCTTAAAATCAGAACAAAGCCCGGCTATACCGCGGGCGGTAGCAAGTGTTCTGGATATTTCTTTTGCATTGGCCGAATTTTTGAGCTGTTCCATTTCTTTTTCGGCTTTGTTAACCCATTCGGAGTTTTCTTCAAGGTTGAAAAAATGATCATGGGCAATAGAAAGGCAGACCGTTACGATGAGTTCGTTAAGTTCATCTTTGGAAACATAGGTTTCAGAAGAGCTCAACGTTCGATAAAGGCTGAGAGTAGAAGCAAAAGTGGCACGGGCATTTTTAAAGTAAGTGTAAGCTTTTTCGAGTTCGCCTTTATTAAAATGCTCGTAGCCCTGCGCGAGCATTTGAGTTTGCATCTTCTGTTTTTGCTGGCCGGCGAAAGCGCCTGCGCCAACAACGATGGCAACAAGAAGAACCAGAACAAAAAATATTTTCAGAATGTCAGTAATCTTCATCTTCTGGTTCATCCTCCGGAACTGGAAGGTTTTGTAAAGCAGTTTCATGGCGCATGTCTTTTGCCTGATTAACAAACCAGAGAATAATGCCCTGCGCGCCTTTTCCTCCGGTGATTATCTGCGAAAGGAACCTGTTGCTTTCTTCTACTTTACCGAGCAGGCGGTTAGCTCCTGCCAGAATGTACATGATTTCAAATACTCTGTTTTCCGGGATATTTTCTTTGGTAATCCTGGTGCCATCGGGCATAAAATTGTCTTCTACGCTTGTTGCCAGATTTGCTATTGTCAGAAAAGACACTGCTTCAGTGAGGTAGGCCTTTTCAAAGGCTTTGAATTTTTCTTTTTCTCCCGGAATCTGGGTAAGCTCATAGGCATCTCGGGCTGTCCAGGCTGCGTTCAGGTAAGTATACCCAAGCAGGCGGTGATTGGCTCTTCTCACTTTTGAACATATTGCGTTTAGTTCCCAGGCTCTGATGCCGGCTTCAAGGTCGCCTTCCTTCTGAAGTATGTTAAATGCTTTGCCTTTGCTCGCAATAGTCGCAGATACACGTTCCAGCAATGGTTTAACTTGCCGCAAAACATTAATTTGAGCCGGCGACAGGGTTCGCAGTTTTTCTGCTTCGGCATCTTTCCATATCTGCTGCCCGCTGGAAGCCGCTTTTACTCTGTTCATTGCATCCCAGCTGGAACGATGACTGTCGAGAAGCTCTTTTCTTCTGAGGTCTTCAGGAGTCATCAGGGCACAGAAATACTTGTCTTCTGCTGCATAAAAGCAGTTCGGGCAAACAGAAACACTGAAAAAACGCGGGTTTATCGGACCAATATAGACTGGTCGATAGTCCATATCGCGCTTGTCAAGGCTGAATTGCCTTTTGCGAAGCTCATAATGGGTAAACCGGGTTTCGCAGACAGGGCATACTATATCTTTGGGTAAAAACAACTTGTCATTTAGAGCCATAATTAGCGTAGTCCTGGCATCAGTTGATTTGCTGATTTGCTGATTTTTTTTCTACAATAGCGTAAATTTATAGAATACGCAACAATTTATGTACCTGTGGAATCCATCTTACCTGCGCAAAGAATGGATTGAAGAGGTTTATCCACTCCAGAATTGTACCGGTATCCCAGTCGCTTATATGTGCCGGAAATACAGCATATGGCTGTAAAATCAGTGTGTAATTGCTTATTGGCAGAGTCGGAAGTTTTTTTAACAGTCCGACAGGATTGTCATTAACATCTATTGCCACCCTGAAATATGTGTTTGCGGGGCTGGTAACCGCTAGAATTGTTTCCAGATCCTTCATGTTCTGTTTCATGATTTGCGCATCATGAGAACTTTTTAGCTCAACGCACCATTCATTTACGAATTCAGAAAGCCTGACAAATTCTTTTGATGGTGTGCCGGAGGTTTCGGCAAAAATTTTAAACTTTTTTTCTCGAAACATTGGCAGTAATTCCACTAAAAATTCACTATGGTTCAAAAAATTGCCGCCAATAAACGAAATCGCAAAAAATTGATCGAGCGGGTAAGTGCTATCAAGTTTTTTGAAAAATTGCTGCGCAGCCATGCTGCTGGGACATCTTATGTTTCTGGAGCCGGGTAAGGTTTTAAGTAGAAAAGAATCTTCAGCCGGAGGGCAGTCATGGGCGCCCAGTCTTATAAACAACTGCATGGTGCCTACAAAAAGGCCCTCGCCCTGAATCGAAGCGAATACTTCCAGAATGTCAGCCTTGATTTTTGGTGTTTTCAATTTTTAATCCCAAAATGTCGAACAGTTCGTGTTCGTTAATGACAGGCACTTTATGTTGCTCTGCCTTATTTTTTTTCGTTGAAACAAAATTGTCCCCCTCCTGTGAGCCGATTAGAAGATAGCTTGTTTTGGCTGAAACCGAAGATTTAACAGTGCCGCCATAACTTTTTATGAGGTCTTCAATCTGTCGTCTTGGAAGCACTGCTTCACCGGTTACTACAAAGGCTTTGCCGTCAAGTTGATTACCGGCTCTTAATTTGCCCAGTTCTTCTTTTGTTGGCCCGACCCACCACGTTTTTAAAGTCTCTATAAGCGGTATATTCAGTGGATTGGCAAAAAAATCTACAATGCTTTGAGCCACTTTTTCTTTGATGCCCTCTATTTTGATAAGCTCTGTTAAGTTTGCGGTTATAAAGGCAGAAAACGAGTGATTGAACCAGGCGGCAATCTTGTCGCTGACAACAGTGCCAACGTTGGCTATGCCAAGAGCAGAGATGAGTCTTCCAAGGGGCTTTTGCGATGCTGCTTTGATACCGGCAATGATTTTAGTCGCCGATTTTTCACCCATTCGCTCCAGATTGGCCAGTTGCCCAACCTCTAAAGTGAGAATTCCCTCTACTGAAGAAACAACCCCATTCTCAATCAGCCGGTCTATCAGTTGAGGTCCAAAGTTTTCTATTTCCAGTTGGGTTATAAAATGCGTGATTCTGCGTGCTATAACGCCATGACAAAAGGGATTTTTGCAGCGAACCACTGTTGCTGTTTCTTCGTCTGCTGCTGAAACAACTACAATTCGCTCATTACATGCAGGGCAGTGCGTTGGCGGCTCTATCGGGATCTCATTTCCAGATCTTTGTGCCGGAAGGGCTTCGACAATATAGGGGATGATATAGCCTGCTTTTTCGACCAGAACCTGGTCGCCAATTCTTATGTCTTTTTCTTTGATCTGATCAAGATTGTGTAGTGATGCGCGTGAAACGGTTGTGCCGCCAAGCTCTACCGGTTCGAGATGTGCGACTGGTGTGAGCTGCGAGCGGCCGATCTGCCATTCTACGTTCAGCAACTTCGATACTGCGCGTTCCTGTGGGTATTTGTAGGCTATTGCCCATCGCGGCGCTTTGCTTGTGGTGCCTGATTCTTCCTGGAGGGTCAGATTGTCTATTTTGATCACTACGCCGTCAATATCAAAATCAAAATTTGCGCGTTTTTTTGAAATATCGTCAATAAAACTGGCTATCTCTGAGATATTTTGGCAGAGAGCCCAGGCGTGATTGAGTTTGAAGCCTTGTTCAGCCAGAAAAGATAAAGTTTCTGAATGGCTTTTGAATCCGAGTTCTCGGGCTTGAGCGATGCCGTAGACCATTACCTGAAGACCTCTTTGGGCTACAACAGAGGGGTCTAGTGACTTTATTGTTCCGGAAGTTAGATTTCGACAGTTTTTAAATGGTTCTTCGCCGTCATTAATCCGAATTCGATTGAGTTCTTCAAGCCTTGAGCGCGGTGTGTAGATCTCGCCGCGGACGTCTATGTCAAAAGTGGTTTTTATTTTGAGGGGTAACGATTTTATGGTTCTTATGTTTTCTGTTACAAGGTCACCTTCGATTCCGTTGCCTCTCGTCGCGCCGCTCACCAGAAGACCATCACAATAATTGAATGAGCCAGATACACCATCGATTTTAAGTTCAGCAACTACCGGAAATATACTTCTGTTAAGGAGCTTCTCAAGACGAACTACCCATTCACTGATATCTGATTCAGAATAAGAGTTTTCGATACTCAGCATCGGAACTCTGTGTTTTATTGAGTTGAACGAAGTTAATGCTTCACCAATTCTTTGTGTGGGCGAGTCTGGAGTAATCAATTCCGGATGCGCTTTTTCGAGGCTTTGCAGTTGTTCAAGAAGACGGTCGAATTCGCCATCTGAAATTTCGGGATTTGATTCTACGTAATAAAGACGCTCATGCCTGCGTATTTTGTCGCGTAACGCTGTTATCAGAGTGGCTGGGTTTTCCATGTTAATCTACCATCGCTGTGTTGATAAACTGTATCCCTTTGTCGGTGCCTATCCAGAGAATATCGCCGCTGGCCGCAAATTGTCGTATGTTTCTGGTGTAATTGCCTGAACTGGGCGATATCAATTGAATACGCTCGTTTTTTATTCGCGCCAAACCTTCGTCGGTGCCTATCCAGATATTGCCTTTGTGCGAAATCATCGCATTGACGCGGTTAGTTGGCAAGCCATGAATTTTAGAATAGCTCACCAGATTAGGAACAAATTCTGAAAAGAATTTTTCTATGGGAGTAGTGAGAAGAAGAACCCCGTGAGCTGTTGATATCCAAAGATTTTTGCCGTCGAAAACCAGCCCGGTAACAGGCCTTGAAATGGCAGACCTGGCGTTGTCGATATTTTTCCATAATTCCGGGTTCGATGCCGGAAAACTGGTATTCCAGATGCTGATTCCTTTGTCGTGGGCTGCAACAAGCCAGTTCGAAAATCTGGCAATATTCTTACACCAGTTATTTCGCAACCCACCGTTAGTTGTGTGCTCATCGACAGTCTGAAAATTGCCAGAAGGGGCTTTGAAGGCTATGCCTTTCTGGGTGCCGACCCAGATTGTGGTGCCATCCCAGAGCAGGTCATAGATAATTTGCGATGGCAGAGTGTCTGAACTGTCTGCTCTTACGAATTTTCCTGATTCGTTTCTGCAGCAAAGCCCAAAAAGGGTGCCAATCCACATTTGCTTGCCATCATGAGTTAAACATTCTGCTTGTTCAAAAGGAAAAGTGCCATCGTTTATCGAATAATTTGTCAGCAGTTCGTTTTCAAGAGTGCTGATTCCGTCTTCAGTTGCTGCCCACAGTCTGCCGCGAGGATCTACAAACAAATCATTAACTGATCCTGTTTTAAAAACTCTGCTGAAGGGTATGAGTAATTTCCCCTCGGCATCGTGGGTGTCGGATATTCTCTTGGGGGCTTCGCCGGTATCAATCGCAGATGTTTCAATACCTTTTTCAAGGGGCATGTTTTCTGTTTCGGTGCTGGGCGGCGCGACAGGACTTTTAGATTCGTTGATCAACAGAAAACTTATTGCAACCACTATGGTTACAATCCAGAAAGTAAGGGAGGAATTTTTAAATACCTGTTCGATTTTTTTTTTCAAAAAAGTTCCTCCAGATTTACCGGAATGCTCTGGCGGTCTTTTATTATCGCTATTTCTGCTGGTTTAACCTGGTTGCCGGTGTTGTCGAAACCGCCAGAACCTGTAACGCCTTCCCATCCGTGTAATTGCGCAAGGGCGTTTCTAACGGCCTGTCTGTCTGTGTTTCCTGATTTGAGTGCCTGAGCCATCACCATCAATGATTCATACCCGAGTGCTGCGTCTGCATCGGCTTGCGTAGAATAATGGTCAAAATATTCTGTCAGAAAAAAGTCCGCTCTTTGGCCGCCAAGGCGGGCATTGAAGGGCAGTGTTGTTATAACAGACCCCGAATAAACCCCGGCTAGATCTATAAACTCTGGCGAGGCCATCTGATTGGCGCCAAGAATCAGGTGGGCGAATCTGGCTTCCCGGGCTTGTCTTACAATCATGGCCGAGTCGGCTGGCGGCGCAAGAATTATTAAAGAATCGGGGTTTGTGGCCAGTACAGTGTCGATCTGTTTGCGAAAGTTCAGGGCACCTTTTCGGTAAGAGACGGCCGCCGATACCTGCTGTCCGAATTTGGTGCAGGTTTCTATATATTTCTGGGCGCTGTCAGGGCCATAGAGGTCTGTATCGTATATGAGTGCCGGTTTTTTACTGTTGAAGCGCTTGGTTGAATATTCAGCCAATGCTTCAAACTGCCTCTGGTCGTCGGTAACGCTTCTGAAGGTGTAGTTTGCTCCCCCCGATGTCGTTTCGAAATGAGTGCAGATGCCTGTTAAAAATGGAACCTGAGCTTTTTCGGCCAGGTGCTGAATTATTCTAGTATTTGCCGGGCTGAACCCGCCAATAATAGCTGTAGCACCTGTGTCATAAATTAAATCACGTGTTATTTCGGCCGTTCGTTCAGGTGAGCTCATGCTGTCGCAGATTTCAAGCCTGATTTTGCGGGAACCTATGCCGCCGAGGTTGTTAATGTGAGTCGCAGCCAATACCAGACCGTTTTTATGGTTTGCGGCACGGGAAGAATATTCGCCGGTTAGCGGTAAAACTACGCCGATAACCATTTCAGCGGGCTTGAAGTCAATCGAAGACGTCACTATAAGAAAAAGAAGGGGCAAAGACAGCAGTTGAAAGCTGTCGAAGCGGCTCATAAAATTTTTGAGTTTTTGTAGCGGTCCTGGGCCGGTCATATGCAACTGCTCTTTATGTAGTTGAGAACAAGCATGAAAAAGCCCATGTAGATGGATAGCGAAAAAAAATACATCAGCGAAAAAAAGAAAAATGGGCTTTCTCTGATAACCTTATTAAAAAATTCGTTTTCTACTTCTTTAAACAGCAGGGTTGTTTTCGAAAATTTGTCGAGCGCAAACAGAGTAATCGCTCCTAAACCGAAAAAGCCCAAAAAAAATCCGAATCCGGCAGCGAAGACGGGCGTGTAACTGTTGGCCGGGGCAGTCGAATACAGACCATACGCGGCTATAAGACTAAGGGCCAGTAGCCCGCAGAAGACTACTGACGCCCAAAATATCCATTGCCAGATAAATTCTTTCATATAGACCTGTTAGTTTAACTGTGCTCCCGTATCAGCGTGCGCTTTCCGGGGCTATGCCGTAGAGATACATTGCGGCAGCGTTCAGACGCAAAATATTCTGGCACAGATCTTTATTTATAATATCCATCAGGTCGCTTACCTGGTGATAGTTCGGGTTAGATGCGAATTCAGATTGAATTGTCAGCACAGCCGGCACGTTCTGGCTGAGAAATGGCGCATGGTCAGAACCCCAGGCTTTATAGCTCACCTGAACCGTGAAGTCAGCATATTTCATTGCAAGTTCCTGCATGTTTTCAACCATCGGTCTGTTGAAAGAACTGCTTTCAAGCATTATTGAAAGCGGAGAAACAGCATCAAAGCCAATCATGTCAAGGTTCAAAACCGCTTTGATTTTTTTCTTTTCTTCAGCGCCAAGCTCTCGAACATAGGCTTTCGAACCGTACAGCCCCTGCTCTTCACCCATAAAAAGAACAAATTTGATCGTGGCGGCCGGCTCAAGACCTGATTCTTTGAGAAGCTTTGCCAGGGCGATTACTCCGGCAGATCCGCTGCCATTGTCATCAGCACCCGGAGCATTGGTTTTTGGCGATGGCGATATGCTGTCGAGATGGCCTACGACAAGAACTTGTCCATATTTTGCCTCGTCTTTTCCTTTTATTTCTGCAATCAGGTTGTTTGTTTTTTTTCCGCCGATGCTGAAGGGAGCCTGCGAGGTCTTATAGCCCATGCTGTCAAAAATTTTCTGGCAATGATCAATGGCCTGCTGTGACTGCTCAACGTAAGAATATCTTGTCTTAAAATCTACGAGCGCACTCAGATTGCTCATAAACGAGGGCATGTCGAGCTTGTTGACAAATCTGGCAACTACATCGTCTGTTCTTTTTCTTGTTTTAAGAGAAGATACCGGAGCGGTCAGAATGATCTGGTTTTCTGGCAGCAGTTCAACTTTTGTAAAGTCGGAGCTTTTTGAAAAAAGGTTCATCGAGGCGGTCTCGCCGGCCAGCAATACTATGAACCCCATGTCGCGATAAACAGTGCGGGCTCCTGCAAAAGTGGCCTTGAGAATCGCAGGATCTTTTGAAGTGATGAGATAGAGTTTTTCGCCCGGTCTGACCGGTAATGAATTTATGCTGTCTGCTTTGTTGGCTTCATCGTTGAAAGACTCGCCGCCCTGAATTATCAAGGTTTCGCCAAACTGTGCGTATTTTTCACTGCCGGAGCCCGATTTTTTTATCAGGTTGTAGCCTGTTTCGATGGGCATGACCTGTACCCAATCTGCTGCAAATGCCGCTGATGATCCTATAAATGCCATGGCCAACGCCAGCTTTGACAAGCCAGATTTTGCAAAAAATTTCATCCTGATACTCCTTGCTTGTTTACGCAGATACTTCTTTAATGATAACTTAATAAACAGTAAATCTCAAAAGTTTTATAATTGTCGGATCACTAATTTTATCGAGACTTTATCAGCTGTTTAAAACTATGAATATAAAAACTTTAGCCTTATGGAAAATGCGGGCGAATGTCTGCGGTTATAGTCTGCCTGAACTGCTGATTACTATCTTGCTGTTGGCGATCCTTTTCACGCTTGCAATAATTTTTTCGAGCGGCCTCAATCAGTCTAAAAAACTGCGAGATTATAGTATTGCTGTGGCCTTTGCTCAACAAGCCGTCGAAGTGGCAAGAGCTGCGCCTTTCGATTTGCTTGACGATGCCGATGCCGGCTATAACAGCGTCGAAGCCGATTTTAACAACACTTCCGATGAAGGCGATGGTCTTGTGCCAGAATTTTATTCTGGAGGTATTAAATATGGCAGAACAGTTGAAATCAGCGATGTCATGGCCGCCGAAGATAAAACCAGACCCATTGGACTTAAGCTCATCAAGGTTACAGTCAGCTGGAAACCTCTCGATGGGGGTAAGCCTGAGCCGTTCGTTATTACGTCAACCATCGCGAATATGAACTGATATGATTAAAACAGAGAATAAACATTTTTTTAAGCGCAATAGTCCGAAGAACAGTGGCTTTACTTTAATCGAAGCTCTTGTCGCTGTTGCTATTTCGACTATGATTCTACTTTTTGCCTACAGGATATTCTTTTCTCAGACCGAAGTTGTAACCAAGTCACTCGAATTCATGCAGGTAAACGATAGCTTTCGCAAAGTTCTCTCTTTTATGGGTGACGATATTCGTGAATCCACAACTATCCTCAAGCCCGCACCGATTTTTGCAAAAAATGTCATATCTCTGGCAACCAGACCGGGTGTTATTTTGCATTTACAGGGCTCTGACCTGAATCCGCAAATCCCCTTCAATAGCCCCCTGGGAGGGCAGGTTTCCCTGCGTCGACAAATTATCTATGAGCTTGAAAAAATACCGAACCCCGAATCGCAGACTGTTCCAAGATATCGTCTTGTCAGAACTGCCCATGTAGAAGAAAGACCCGGTCAAAAAAGCACCCAAAGACAGGTTCTGGTAGACAACATAAGAGATCTGATCATCTATCGCCTCGTCAGAGAGCCGTTTAAACAGTCTGATATCAGTTCTATAAAAGATCATCTGGTATTGCCTCAGCCGCTCAGCCGCTCAGGAACAGGAAACAACCTGGTGTATCTGAAGATGCTCATAGAGCGCACCCGCAAAGATGATGAAACGGGGCAGGTTTATAATATTGCAATGACAACCAGTTTCTATAAAAGAGGAAAAGAGATTTTTATAAATCCATGAGTAAATTTTTCGGCAAAAATAGAAGAATGGGCTCCGGATACCTTATAGTCCTGGGATTTGCAGGAATTCTGCTGATCTTTTTTGGTATATTCGGCAGGGTCAAATCGAGTCAGCAACAGCTGCAATCGAAAGATGTGCGCCGATTTGTGGCTTCAAATCTTGCAGAAGCGGCGCTTAATTGCATAATTGCCGAACTGAATGCCAATCGCGCATTCAGCACCCACAGATATTACCGTGACAAAGAAGGAGCCTACTGGACAACACCCGTTAAAAGCCGTGAAACCCTTCTTGGAAAAATGGACAAAATCTACGTTGATGGTGTCAAAAATGGCATTTATTCAGGTGGCTCTGAAAACGGTGAGTTTAAGGCCAGGTTTGCCAGAGTGTTTGGTGCCCGCGAAAATTCAAAAACTCAGACTTTGCGTGAGTCTGAAATGTATACGCGTGCCGAGGTGGTTGTTAAAGTCGGCGCAGGGTGGGGTATCAAA
>SABV01000041.1 GCA_009928855.1 Erysipelotrichia bacterium
GCCACTTCTTCATTCTGCTCAAAAGAAGCCGCCTTCTTAAGTTCAGGCAGCAGGTCGTGCCGCCGGTCAAAAAGCACGCGGTAAATTGCAGCGCGCTTGTCCTCGGCCTCAGAGCTATAAAGTTGTGGCACCAGTTCTTTGGTCATAGTCACAGGTTAATACAATTCAAGCCAATCTGCAAAAAGCAAATTTGCGAGAAGATGAGATCAGTTCCGGGCAAGAAAATTCTTCAGATCTTCAATAACAAGCCTGGTTCGTTTGTTATCCCCGCACTTAGCGGAATCGCTGCCAATATAATCGGCTCCATGTTCCTTTTTTATGCAGCTTAACAGAGGATGTTCCTCAAGATTTTTTTCTGGAAAGCTGATTTATACCAACACCGACTGCTTTGTCATAAAATTTTAACAACTCAGAAGTTATCAATTTCTCGTGAAAAAATTTCAATGCCCTTTCATGCGCCTTATTTCCCATTTCAATTCGACAGGCAGGAACATCAATCAGTTTAATTAAAGCCTGTTTGAGTTCTTCAACCGAACCAGGGGCAACGAGCAAACCGGTTTCACCGTCTGCAACGGCATCTGTTATGCCGTATATTCTGGTAGAAACAGCAGGAATACCACATGCCGCAGCTTCAATGACAACCTGACCAAAACCTTCTCGAAAGCTGGGAAGACAAAAAATATCTGCTGCAGCTATAAAAGATTGAGGCTCAGAAGTAAAGGGAATGCGCCTTAAGCGATCTGCCTGCAACTTTGCAATTCCTTTAATTTCTTCGTAAGAGACATCTTCTTCGGCACCTGCATATATCAAATAAACATCTCTACCCGAAGCGGCGATGTCAGTGAAAGCCGCGGCAAGAAGATCCACACCCTTATCCCTGTTCAATCGGCCAAGAAAAAGTAATACAGTGGCTTCCATCGGTATTTCCAGTTCAGTGCGAATCCTTTGTCTTGCGGAAACATCTGGTTTGAACTGATTTGGGTCAATGCCACAGATTGAACCACTACCCATTACCAACCCCTGCCCTAGCTTAAAAACACCCTCATATTCGAGAAATTTGGCTTGAGAATTGCTGTCAGTAAGGACATGAGTAGCCAGCGCCACAATCAAATAATCAAACAGTTTTAAAAACCGTTTGGCAAATCCCCTCCGTGTTGCCCAAACCTGGCCGGTAAAAGTATGAATTCTAACCGGAACACCAGCCAACCAGCCAGCCAGCATGGTTAACAGACCTGTTTTTGGCATGATCGAATGAACAATCGAGAATTTTTCTCTTTTAAATAATTTGAAAAGCTTAATCAGTATTTTCAAATCATCCACAGGTGATATCTTCCGCTGAATTTCCAATGGAACAAACCTGGCAGGAAAATCCTTTAATAAATGGGAGTCATGCTCGTGGCAAACTATCGTAACATCAAAATCCTTTGCAGCCCCATTAATATGCCCACGCAAAAAAGAAAAAACCACATGCGAAATCGTCGCCACATAGCAGATTTTTTTGTTATAAAATTTCCTGTGCTCAGGCGTATTCAAGGCAGGCCTCTAAGAGAAATACTACTAAATTATAAGGATTTGAAATCATAAATTTATCCCAAAACAATTTTTAATCATGGCAAACCAAACGTCTGCAAAAAGGAAAACTTTCCAAGGCAAAACTCGGCATAAATAAAGACAATGCAAAAAGACTCCAGTTCAATTTAACCACAAACAATATTAAATTCAACCCAGTTTTAACAACACCAGAGTGAACTTCACCTTGTTACAGAGAATGTTTCTAAGCATGCTGAATCTTTGATATTATATTCCAACTGCAATCAAACAAACTAACCCGTCCTGCTCAGCCTTAGTTGCTTTAAAACAGTAAGAAAATATAAATCCAATCAAAATGTTGCGATTTAAGATTTTTTTGCTAGACTGCAATCCTTGAATTAATCTGAAAAAAATTGGAAAATTCTTAATGATTATTGTTCAATTAATAGGTGGACTTGGCAATCAGCTTTTTCAATATGCCCTGGGAAGGCATCTCGCAATAAAAACAAAGACAGAGCTCAAGCTTGACGTTTGCGAATTCAATAATTACAAACTACGTGCCTATGGTCTAAATAATTTTAAAATCATGCAAAACAATGCAACAATAAATGAAATAAACAGATTAAAATATGGCACCAATCTAGCTCTATTAACAAAAGCATTGCATTTTATCAATAAGATTTCTTACAAATTGGCAAAACGCAGCCTTGTTAGAAAATCTACTTTTATTGAAGAGTCATCCTTGCCTTTTTGCCCTGATATCCTCCAGTTATCTGGAAACGTTTATCTAAAAGGTTATTGGCAATCAGAGAAATATTTTTCTGAGATAAAAGAAGTGCTATACGAAGATCTTGAGTTGGCAGAACAATTGGACTGGCAGAATAATAAACTGCTCAATGAAATAAGCTGTGGTGAATCGGCCTCTATACATGTTAGAAGAGGGGATTATGTTGCTGACCCAAAGGCAAGCAAAATATATGCGAGCTGTGACGCCTGTTATTACACAAGAGCAGTAGAAATTATAAGAAAGCAACACCCTCTGACACGATTTTTCATTTTTTCAGATGATCCCGATTGGGCTGAAACTAATTTAAAAATTTCAAATTCAGTTGTTGTACGTTGCAACGATGCGAGCAAAAATTACGCCGATCTTCATTTAATGAGAAATTGCCAACATAATATTATAGCCAACAGCACTTTCAGTTGGTGGGGAGCATGGTTGAACAAAAATCCAAACAAGATCGTTATTGCCCCCCAAGCATGGTTTAACAATGCAAGCACTTGCAGCAAAGACCTCATCCCTAAAAATTGGATACAAATTTAAGAAACAAATATGAGCAATAAAGAACCAAAAATCACTGTAGTCTTGCCTGTTTACAACGCAGACAAATATTTACTGGAAACACTGAAGTCAATCAGTGCCCAAGATTTTGTAGACTGGGAACTGATTGCGATAAATGACGGCTCAACCGATAGCAGTTTAAAGATTCTGAACGATTATTCTTGCCTAGAACCTCGCATGCGCATTATCAACAGAGAAAATCGTGGACTGGTCAGCACTTTAAATGAAGGAATAACCCTTGCAAAAGGAAAGTGGATTGCGAGAATTGATGCGGATGACATTTGCCTGCCAAATCGTTTTAGCACACAATTGGACTGGCTAAAAATTAACGACGCCACAGTGTGTGGCGGAGGAATTAAACGTATCGGTGATGCGGGCAAAGGAAATTCATGGGATTTCCCAACCACCACCGAAGGAATATATGCCTGGTTGTTATTTCGCCCTGCTTTTGCACATCCAACGGTTTTTATAAAAAAAGAAATTGCACAAACAATGCCATATAGTAAAGAATTTACGCATTGTGAAGACTATGAGCTCTGGACAAGACTGGCATTGAATGGCGAGCCGCTGACAAATGTTAAAGAAACGGTATTGCTCTATAGAATACACCCGGAGCAGGTATCACAGGCAAAAAAGAACACACAGACAAATGTCAGAATCAAGATTACAGGTCTTTATTGGCAACAACTATCTTACAGTCGCGATTTAACCTTCGTTTCTTGCCTGGTAGACGAAAGAGAAGCCATAAACAAGAAAGCATTTACGATCGCATTAAATAACTTAAACATCCTGGAATCCAGATTCAATGACAGCCAGGCCAGAGAATCAATCAAACTTCATCGTCTCTGGTTTATTTACAGATCCCTGCATCTTGGGATAGACGTCATTCTTCCGCACCTGCGCAACCTGGATATTTCTCTATTTAAAAAGTATATTATTGTTTTTCTGTCTTTATGCCGGGCAACATGGCTTATAAAATACTTTAGACACGCGAGCTGGATTAGATATTTCCCACTGAGAATGTTTTTTAAATAACATTTTTGATAAGTTAAATACAAGACAGCTCAGAAGGATTTTCAGGCTAGGCTTGAACCTGTTCAGTGCCGTATGTTTTGTATCAAGCCATTGGATATATGCATCATCCAGGGAGCCCAAACGAGCACAGAAAAAGGCACCCTTCTGTTTCGGCAAGGTTCTAACTTTACCAGCTGAAGGAGAACGGTGCTCACGGTCTGGCATCAAAATCTCCTCTGGACTTAAGCAAACGATAGTCTTCAATAACAGACTGGATTCCTTCCGTTAAAGAAATTTCGGCTTTAAATCCCAGACTGGACATACTGCTGACATCAAGACACTTTCGCAGCATGCCGTCCGGCTTGGTTGCATCCCAGAAGATCTGACCAGTAAAGCCAACCATGCCGGCAATTTTTTCTGCAAGCTCCTTAATGGATATATCCTTTCCAGCTCCGACATTCACGACATCCGGATTATTATATTCTTTCATTAAAAAGACTACTGCGCGCGCAAGATCGTCAACATGCAGAAATTCTCTTTTTGCGACGCCTGTTCCCCACAAAATAATCTTGTTACTGCCGTTTTCTACCGCATCAACAAATTTTCTTACCAACGCAGATAAAACATGCGAATTGGCAAGATCAAAAGAATCGCCCGGCCCGTAGATATTACATGGCATAGGGCAAATTGCGCTCATCCCATACTGCTGATTAAAATATTTGACCATTTTCAGACCGGCTATCTTTGCCAGAGCATAGCCTTCATTTGTTGGTTCAAGAGGACCGGTGAGCAGGTATTCTTCTTTAATGGGCTGTTTGCACTCTCTCGGGTAAATACACGAGCTGCCAAGAAAACATAGTTTTTTAATCTTATAATCGGCGCAAGCTCTGATGACAGCGTTCTGAATCGCAAGATTATCAAAGATAAAATCTGCGGGATATGTCATATTGGCGTTAATTCCGCCAACTTTTGCGGCGGCCAGAAAAACATATTCAGGCTTCTGCTCCGAAAAAAAGCTGCTTACCGCGTGCGGGTCGCGCAAATCCAGTTCAAATGAACTTCTACAGATGATATTTTCAAAGCCTTTTTTTTCAGCAGTCGCACAATAGCGGAGCCAACAAGCCCCCTGTGCCCAGCTACATAAATTTTGGCGCCGGTGTCCATTTTTTCTGCCTCTGTAATGTGTTGTTTTAGAAAAGTTATCAGTCGGGAGGTCAGTCTAATAAATGCTGGGTTATTTTGCAATTATTTCTACAGGCTAAAAGTGACAAAAATGAATTAAAATGCTACTCTTGCGAATTCATAATTCACTTGAACAGATTAAGGAAATCCAATGTTGCAGACAAACATTCTGATGGAAATTCCCTTTCTACTTGTCGTTGTCTGCATGTTTACAACTATATTTTCAAGTATTGGCTGCGGATTTATGAGATACGTGGCCATCAAAAAATCTGTATTCATGGATATTCCAACCGCAAGAAGTCTGCACGAGCAGCCAATGCCAAGAGCGGGTGGAGCTCCGATGGCTGTCGCATCAATTATTGCCATAACCATTCTAGGAGTAATCAGACCCCATCTGCTCCCTCAACAATGGCTAATGGTAATAGGAATAGGCGGGAGTGCCGTTGCCTGGGTCGGCTGGCTGGACGATAAATCATCTCTCCCGGCCAAAACAAGATTTGCGATTCATCTGTTGGCTGCGGCATGGGCAGTTAACTGGCTTATACCACAAGAACCCTTTGCTCATAAATTGATGGGAGGATTATGGATTGCCTGGTCTATAAATTTTTACAATTTCATGGATGGAATTGATGGTCTGGCAGGCGCAGAGGCCGTTATCATTGCTCTTGGAGCCGGATACATCTCTGGCAGACTTGGTCTGCAGGGTTCCCTTACGGTAGGATGGGTTATAGCGGCGGCGGCTCTTGGCTTTCTTTTCTGGAACTGGCCACCAGCCAAGATTTTTATGGGCGACGCAGGAAGTGGATTTCTTGGTTATGCTTTCGGGTGCCTGGCCATAGGTTCTGGCACTGGCTGGAACGGCGGCTTTTATACTTACCTGCTTCTTCTTGCTCTGTTCTGGTTTGATGCAACATTTACTCTGGCCAAACGAATAATCAGAAAAGAACGCTTCTGGGAAGCTCATAAACAACACCTTTATCAGCAGGCCGTTCAAAAAGGCTTCACCCATCACGAGATCACACTAACATTTGTCACGTTGAACATGATCTTGTTCATAGCCGCTGCAATCATGGCCGGCATCGGGATCAGGTAGAGGGGCCGTATTGTCTATAAAAAAGAACGTCATCGCAAACTATCTAGGCAGTGGCTGGGCTGCCTTGATGGGGTTGGCTTTCATACCGGTTTACATCAAATATCTTGGCATGGAAGCCTATGGTCTGATTGGCATGTATGCCATGCTTCAGGCAAGTCTGGCAATTGTTGACGCCGGCATGACCCCCACCCTGACCCGGGAAATTTCCAGATTTACCGGTGGCGAGAACTCGGCTCAATCAATTCGAGATTTGTTGCGAACAATGGAACTGGCAGGACTTTCAATAGCTCTAGTCTATGTGGGTGTTATCTGGCATGCTGCCGAATGGCTGACCACTAGCTGGCTGAAAGTCGAAAGCCTTCCGATAACAGTAGTTTCAGAATCCGTTATCATCATGGGAATAGTAATCGCTACCAGAATTATCGAAGGACTTTATCGTGGCGCCATTATCGGATTGCAGAAGCAGGTGCTGTTTAACGCCATAAATGTTGGCATTGCGACATTGCGCAACTTTGGAGCAGCAATGGTTCTGGCCTGGTGGTCACCAACCATTACCGCATATTTTTTATGGCAGGGATTTGTTTCAGTAATAGCAGTAATGAGTCTTTCATATTTTGTATACAGACATATACCAGCGACCACCAGACCGGGAAAATTTTCAAGCACAGAGCTAAAGAGGGTTTGGCGCTTTGCTGCCGGTATTTTCACCACCACTTGCCTCGCCTTCCTTTTGACACAGATTGACAAAATGTTGCTCTCCAGAATACTCACCCTTAAAGAATTCGGCAACTATAATCTGGCAGCAACTATTGCCAATTCCCTGATGTTACTTGTTATACCCATTTCTCAGGCTCATTATCCAAGAATAACCGAGCTTCAAAGCCAGAATCAGCCTGAGTCGGTAAAAAAAGTCTTTCATCAGGGAGCGCAGCTCATAACTGTTATTGTTGGCTCTGCCTCTTGTGTTCTATTTTTTTTCGGCGAAATCATTATCGGTCTTTGGACCGGGAATGAAGAACTTGGCAGGCAAACAGCTGCGTTAACAAAAATTCTCACTATCGGGACAATGCTCAATTCTTTTATGAATATGCCTTATCTACTTCAACTCTCAAATGGAATAACGCACTATGCGGCAGCAGTAAACTTTGTTTCTGCAATAATTCTAATTCCGGCGATCCTGATAATTACCCCCAAATACGGTGCCATTGGTGCGGCTTTTATATGGCCAATTTTAAATTCATTTTATGTTTTCATATTCTCTCCCTTCATTTTTAAAACAATCTACCCGACAGAAAGATACAAATGGTATGCCGAGGATTTGTTCAAACCATTCGTTGTAGCTTTCTTGATCACGCTTTCATTCTGGCTGTTTAAACCAGTATTTACAGGAAAATTTTACAATGGACTTTTCATATTGACTTCCGGATTTGCAGCTCTTATCGGTTCAGTATTTGCTGCTGATATACTTAGAATGAAAATCAGAACTATCATTCAACCTGCTAACAAAACTGGAGATACTTTTTGAATCTGAATCACGCAAAAGTTACGATCGGACTCCCCGTATATAACGGCGAAAAATACGTTAAAGATGCTGTTCAATCTGTGCTTTCACAAACTCACACTGACTTCAGACTGATTATTTCAGACAATTCCTCCACCGACAACACCGGTAAAATTTGCCAGGAACTGGCGGCGAACGATTCACGAATACAATACATAAAACAACCAGAAAACATCGGTGCCCTGGACAATTTTCGCTATGTTAAGGACAAAGCAGAAAGTGAATACTTTTTGTGGCTCGCCTTCGACGACCGACTAAAACCGGACTTTCTCGCCAAGACAGTTTTCACCCTCGACTCAGACCCTGGATGCGGTCTGGTATTTTGTGATTATATCGTCCGTAATCTTGAGACTAACGAAGAATCTCTCGTTCACGTGAGTGCCTCGAATTCTTCAAACGCATTCGTCAGATGTGTTATCAGACTTATGGATATGTGCCCATCAATAATATATGGCCTTCACAGAACCTCGTGCATGAAGAAAGCCGAGCTGGAGAATTTTGATTTTGCCGACGTTCATTATGTAATGCAGATTGCCATAAACAACAGAATCAAAACCCTTTGCGAGCCAGGCTATATAGCGGGAGTCAAGGGGATACGAACCCCATATTCTCTGACAGGGAAAAAAATCAGTCGCACAGGATTTTTAAAGAAGGAAATTGCATTGTTCTATTCCAACTTTTCATTTTTCTATGCGTCTTTTCTTTCGCTGCTTGCTATAATGATTATGATTAAAAATAAGCTTGTTCTTAAAGAATAAGCCTAGCCTGAAAAAGGAAATTATATGCTTGAAACATCGAAAAAAAGTCTCAAAAACTCATATATCGGCTGCATCTTTCGAAGTCTTCGTGACAAATTAAAATTTGCCCGACGCAAGCATACGAAAACTCCGATTGGCTTTCTGTTTTTTGGCAACGCTCAAATGGAGACAGGGGTATTTGAAAAGGAAGAAACAAAGGTTTTTTCGCGCCTATTTGATTCCGCTGATTTTTTTGTGGACATTGGTGCGAACATCGGTTATTTCAGCTGTCTTGCCTGTCAAAAAAATTTACATGTAATAGCTTTTGAACCAATGCACAGTAATCTTAAATATCTGTATGAAAATCTGCGCCAAAATAATTGGCAGAATCAGGCAGAGATTTTTCCCGTAGGCCTGTCTGATAAGCCAGCGTTGGTTGACATTTTCGGAGAAGGAACAGGAGCCTCATTAATTGAGGGGTGGGCAGGCGTATCTAGCCTCATGAGAGAAACCATCCCAGTTAACACACTCGATTCTCTGATCGGCAGCAGGTTAAATGGGAAAAAAACTGTGGTTAAAATGGATATAGAGGGAGCAGAATACAGGGCATTATGTGGAGCAAAAACAATGCTGGAGCAATTTCCCAAACCGATCTGGCTTGTTGAAATAACTCTCGACGATCATCGACAAGGCAAAAAGAATGACAATTTCCAGGCAACTTTTGAATTATTCTGGGAATATGGTTATGAGGCATATTCAATTGGCTCCAATCCTTGCCATATAACAAGATCGAAGCTTGACAACTATTTAACAACAGGCAACAAAACCAATTTCGAGACGAACTATTTGTTTGTAGATCCTGCAGTTAACGGAATGGAGTTGGTAAAATGCTAAAAAAACTGCTTTTTCGCGACTTCAACTCAGAGCAACGAAACGCCTGGATAGCCAGGCATCTTGCCGATATCCCCGCGGGTTTGCGAATACTTGATGCAGGAGCTGGAGAATTAAAAAACAAAAAGCATTGTGAGCATCTTGAATACGTTTCCCAGGACTTTTGTCAATATGAAGGCACGGGAAATGGAAACGGTCTACAGACAGGTAACTGGGATACCAGCAAAATAGACCTGGTCTGTGACATTGTCTCGATCTCTGAACCGGATTCTTCATTTGATGTCATCCTGTGCAGCGAGGTATTGGAGCACATCCCGGATCCGCTGCCGGCTTTGAAAGAATTTTCCCGACTGCTAAAACCAGGTGGAATACTGATTCTTACCGCACCCTTTTCATCTCATGTTCATTTCGCACCTTATCACTACTGCACGGGCTTCAGCCGCTACTGGTATGAGCATCATCTGCCGGCATATGGTTTTTCAATTCAGGAACTCTCGCCCAACGGCGACTGGTTTGACTTTTTTCATCAGGAAACTGCCAGACTGGGAATCATGTCAAGAAAATATCGCGAAACATTCTGGCCAGTCGCCTTTATTCTGAGCCTTATCGGGCTGTTATATTTCAAAATCCGCAGCAAACAGGAACCAAAAGCCAACGACATGTGCTGTTTAGGCTGGCATTGCATAGCAATAAAAACTAATCAGTGCTGATTCTTTTTTAGTAGCCATGCTGAGGGCCAGTGGGTGATGTTTTCACGCAGTTCGCTTTCGTTAAAAGGCCACGCGGGCTGCTCTACAACGAAACCTGGATTTTTTGAGGAGAAGTCAATCGCTGCACAGGTCGGGTTGTCTGTTTTCCAGTTTTCGCCGGCTCTGGGAACATCGTGCAGATCTTTCATGATGCCGTCTGTTGCAACAATATATGAGCCTAGGGTAACCATGCCACTGTAGGCGTTGAGCTCATCCATAACATGCTGATAAGTATGATTAGAGTCAAGAATGACCAGCACTGTTTCGGCTTTTCCTGCCATGTTTCTAACCTGCTCAACAATTTCAGGGGCGGTAGAGCTGCCTTCAACCATAGTTATAAAAGAGGCAAGCTCATGCTCTTCGACTGCCTTACGATTAGGAGGTCTGATTTCAATATCAATCCCGATTATACGCCCTTTCCCCATGGCTTTGCACAGGCTTGCATAAAAAATCAGTGATCCTCCATGAGCTATGCCGGTTTCAATAATAACATCCGGCTTTAGACGATAGATAACTTCCTGCATTCTTATCATGTCTTCAGGCAATTGAATTACAGGCCTGCCAAACCAGCTGAATGAATACTGATATTTTTGGTTCCAGCCAACACGAACCCAATGCAAAGAGATTATCTCAAAAGCTTCTCTTGAATAAAGAGATATTTCTCTTTCTGTTGCACCTTCTTTAACCTTGAGTAACTGAAGCTCTGTATCGATCTGAATTATCATTATATTCACCTGGTTCAATTATTAGATTTAAATCTGCCGCATGATTTCCCAGCAGAGCACGAATTTCTTCAATATAATTGGGATTCATGACAATAACATTTTTTACGTCATTATCAAACAGTTCATTATACCCGGTTACGCGATGCCCTGTCCCGGGAACAAATCTCTTGTGTTTGTCGGGATTCATATCAATGACAAAGTCAATAAGCTGACAATCACGATCCAGAAGATTCACAAATGTCACACCTTTGGCTCCAGCACCCCACACAGCCAGTTTACCCGATTTTCTAACTCTGTGAATAAGCGCTCTCCAATTTGCAAGCACTGATTTTTCATAAGCTGCGAATTTCTGCATTTTTTCACTGATATGCCTGTCAGATATTACTTCTGTATTAGTAACACCACTGTTTGCAGCTTCAAGCCAAAGATACTGGCCTGAAAACACGTGTTCAACCTTTTTTAGAGTAAAGCCAGCCCTGGCGAATAAACGCGATATTGAGCCTGGTGAAAAGAGAGAACAATGCTCATAAAAAAAATCCCATATCACCATGTTGTCAAAAATCCACTCAACACATGGAGTTTCAAAGAAAAGTCGGCAATCACGTGATTCTGCCAGAGCATTACGAATCTCAGACAAAAATGACACAGGGTTTGAAACATGCTCTATTACATGACGACAAAGCAAAGCATCGGCCTTAAAACCCGCACAGCTACTGTCAAAATATTTCTTCTGAAACACCAGACGACCGTCCGCTAACTTCTCTTCTCCGACATAAGCTGGGTCAAAGCCAAATCCCCTATTGTTAAGCCCCTCATCAAGAACCATCATTTTGAGAAAAAAACCTTTACCGCAACCGATTTCTGCAATAGTCGAGTTCCGCAAATCGTTCTCAAGAACAAGTTTATCCTTGATGGTCTGAAGATGGGCTTTAAAATGCTCTGAAGATTCCTGAGTATTATTGTAATCAGAATCATATACCATCAGATTCTGATCAAAAGCGGCATTAAAAACAAAACCGCACTCATTGCAAAAACACATACACAAATCACCCCGTGGCACATTAACGGCCCTGGAATGCGACAATGATAGAAAATTCTGCTGTACAGGGACCCCTTCTCTTCTCAGAAACAACTCGCAAGAATCTGAATAACAAGCTAAACAGCGGTATTTTTCAAACATGTTTTTTCCACCAGTTAATAGTTCCGGTCAGACGCTGCTGGACAGAATGATGGGCATTCCAGCCAACCTCATAGCGAAGTCGCTGATTTGAAGCTATTAAGATAGGGGGCTCATCTACGGGAGCTTTTATTTCGCCAAATTTTGTTAAGCCTTTCGCATCTATCAGATCTTCTATGATTCCGACAATCTGCCTCAAGTTTATCGGTTGGCCGGAAGCCATATTTACAGCGCCCTGAACTTCACTCATAGTCAACGCAGCCAAAGCCTCACCAATATCAATAGAAGAAAGAAAATCGCGAATCTGATTTCCATGGCTGCATGGCGCCGACTGCCCCTGCAAAAGCGGCTTAATAATCGCCGGAACAAAACGGGCCGGATTCTCATAAGGGCCGAACGTAAAAAAAATCCTTCCCCAAGCCCAGCTCAAGCCCTTAACTTTGGCATAGCTCTTTAAAATTTCATACATTGCGAGCTTGCATGACCCATACACCGTCGAAGGCTCAAGCCTGGTCTGATCTTCAATGCACACACCATTTTTCCAGCTGTATTCTGCACAGGTTCCGACCATTACCACGCGCTGGCCGCCAAATTCCGCAAAAGTTTCCAGAAGGTTAACTCCGCCTTTGAGAGAAGTAAAATTTTCAGGTGATGTCCAATATTCGCCATGACGTGTTATCCAGGCAAAATTCAGCAGATGAGAAGGTCGAATTTCAGAAACTAGCTGGCGAACCGCAATCTGGTCAAAAAAATCAACCTTGTGCTGGTTTATGTCAGGAAAACAATCCAGCAGATTCAGATCAGCAGAATGAACGGCATAGCCAGCCTCAATAAAAGGCTTCAAGGAATGCCTGCCGATAAACCCAGCCCCGCCAGCAACAAGAACTGTTTTCATCTTGTCTCCAATATAGCAAGATCCGGGACGGCGGTGACGAACCTGCCGCCCCAGTAGGTGATATGGGCCATCTTTTCGGCGACTTCGGATTTGATGTTCCAGGGTAGAATTATAACGTAATCGGGCTTGATCCTGTCAATTTCTGACGGGTGCAGAATGGGAATTCTACTGCCAGGCATGAATTTACCCTGTTTCGAGGGGGCCGCATCAACCACAAACGGCAGAAGATCCGGCTTAATTCCAGCAAAATTAAGAAGCGTATTACCCTTGGCCGCGGCACCATAGGCTGCAACCCTTTTACCAAGCTTCTTCTGCTCAATCAGAAACAGCAGGAGATTATCCTTAATGGCTTCTGCTCTCCGCTGAAAATCCTGATACACTTTAAGATCACGCATGCCAAAGACGTTCTCTGCTTCGATAAGAGAGGTAACAACAGAAGTTGTTTCACGGCAGTCTTCAGCGTGGCACCCATAAACTCTGATGCTGCCACCATGGGTTGTCAGTTGCTCGACATCAAACACCCTAAGCCCCGCGGCAGCAAAAATTTCTGACACGCTGTAAAGAGAAAGATACGAATAATGCTCATGATAGATAGTATCAAACTGAGCGTGCCGAAGCAGTTCGAGAAGATGAGGAAATTCAAGTGTAATGGTTCCATCTTTTTTCAAGGCCTTTTTCATGCCGATGGTGAAATCATTAATATCCGGAACATGCGCATAAACATTATTACCGGCTATAAGATCTGCCTGAAGCCCTTCAACAACAAGTGCGTCAGCGAGTTTCTCTCCAAAGAATTCCCTGCGAACTTTTATACCGAGAGCTTCAGCAGCTACAGCGGTGCTTGCAGTTGGCTCAATGCCGAGACACGGAATTCCCATTTCTACAAAGTTCTTTAAAAGATAACCATCGTTTGAGGCAATCTCGATAACATGGCTGGTTTCATTGAGGGAAAGGCGCCCGGTAATCATTTTTGAATATTTCCGCGCGTGCTCAACCCAACCGCTGGAAACAGATGAAAAATAAGCATAATCAGCATTAAAAAGCTCATCGGCATTCGAATAGTCTTCTGTCTGAACCAGCCAGCAATGGTGACAGACAAAGATCTGCAATGGAAAATACTGCTCGGGTCGGTTCAGATCTTCTCGACACAGATAGGCATTAGAGGGTGGAGCGGATCCCAGATCAAGAAAGCGGTGCTTCAGAGATGTTTTGCAATGGCGGCAGTTCATAGTCTGATTCCTTTAAAGTCTTTTGTGATTAATTCATGCTGCTGATCACGCTGAGAAATATCTGTCAGCGGTAATGGCCATTTTATGGCAAGCGCAGGGTCATCAAATCTGACGCCGCCCTCTGAAGCCGCATGGTAAAAAGCAGTATGCAGATAAAGCATTTCGCTTTCTGCTTCGAGAACCTGAAACCCATGGGCACAGCCTTCAGGAATCACCATCATTTTAATATTTTCACCAGAAAGTTCCTGGGCATGCCACTGTAAAAAAGTTGAGGAATCAGCTCTGAGATCAACAGCAACATCAAAAACTCTACCTGTCAGGCATCTTATCAGCTTCATTTCAGCAAAAGGCTGCACCTGGAAGTGCATGCCGCGAATTGCTCCAACGCTGGCAGTTATTGAACGGTTAATCTGGAGTATCGGCCGTTTTCCAAGAATTTCTGCCAGTTCATTCTGACAGAAAAGTCTGCTGAACGCTCCTCTGCTGTCCTGATTCTGCGATGTCTCAACAACATATACGCCATTAATTGCTGTATCATTAATCTTCAGCGGCATCAAAAACTCTTTTCAGAATCATGACCCAGAGCGGTCTGATATTCTTTCAGCTGTTGAATACTCAGTATTTTTTCAGCAGTAATGAAATTACTGTACCATTCAGCTGTTTTTTCGAGAGTTTTTTCAAGATCCCAGACCGGCTTCCAGTTTAGCTTAAGGCGGGCCTTGGAGCTGTCAAGATGCAGCAGACCAGCCTCATGTGGCTGGTTGGCCGAGCTGGTAAACCATGCAAGCTCAGGCCAGTATTTTTTCATTCCGTTAAGAATTCCGGCAACAGTGCAGTTACTACTGGCATCAGGACCAAAATTCCATGCCTCGGCAAATTCAGTCTTACCTTCAAGCAGCTTTTCACCGAGCAGAAGATAACCATACAGGCATTCCAGAACGTGCTGCCATGGTCTGGTTGCATTTGGAGAGCGAATTTCAAGAGATTTTCCTGCTGAAACGGCTCTTACGAGATCAGGTATAATTCTATCTTCACACCAGTCACCACCACCAATAACGTTGCCGGCGCGGGCACTTGCCAGCAGCGGCATCTGCGGCGCAGAAAAAAATGCTTTGCGATAACTGGCGATGGCTATTTCCGCAGCTGCCTTTGAAGCGCTGTATGGGTCATGCCCGCCCAGAGCATCATTTTCGCGATAGCCCCAGTGCCACTCTTTATTTTCGTAGCACTTGTCTGTCGTAATACATATCACAGCCTTAAGGGCGCTACAGTTGCGGGCCGATTCAAGAATATTAATCGTGCCATTCAGATTTGTCTGCCATGTCGTCTGCGGATCACGGTAAGAGCGTCGTACCAGCGGCTGCGCGGCCAGATGAAAAATGATTTCAGGATCAATTCTGGCCACAGTTTGCTGCAAAGTTTCAAGATGGCGGATATCAAGCCAGTGACTTTGCATATCAAGAGCCAGAAGGCTGAAGTGGCTTGGCGAATATTCAGGGGGCAACGAAATACCATGAACATCAGCCCCCATTGAACTTAGCCAGAGCGACAGCCAGCTGCCTTTAAATCCTGAGTGGCCGGTAACCAGAACCCTTTTTCCGCGATAGGTCGCGCCAAAATCTTTCACTACCAGACCTTCCATGGGGCCTTGTTCTTCAGCCACATATCTTCAAGATTGTTCTTATCGCGCAAGGTATCCATAGGCTGCCAGAAACCTTCATGATAAAAGGCTCTGAGATTATCTTCGCGGGCCACAGTCTCCAGAGGGGTGGTCTCCCATGAGGTCTCATCACCTTTTATATGCTTTAAGACCTCCGGCGACAGCAGAAAAAAACCGCCATTGATCCAGCCGCCATCGCCTCTGGGTTTTTCGCTAAAGCCTTTTACCGAATCACCAACAATATCAAGTGCGCCATAACGGCCAGGGGGCTGCACTGCGGTTACAGTAACCATCTTGCCATGACTTTTGTGAAAAGCAACCTGCTCATCGATATTGATGTCTGCAACACCATCGCCATAAGTAAAAGCAAACATCTCATCGTTCTTGATATATTCTTTTACCCGCTTTAAGCGACCACCGGTCATAGTGTTCTCACCGGTATCGACAAGGGTAACTCGCCACGGTTCAGCGTGGCGATGGTGCACTTCCATGCTGTTATTCTGCATATCAAAAGTTACATCAGACATGTGCAGGAAATAGTTAGCAAAGTATTCTTTGATCATGTAGCCCTTGTAACCACAGCAGATAATGAAGTCATTAACATTATAGGCAGAGTAAATTTTCATGATATGCCACAAAATCGGCCGACCACCTATTTCAATCATCGGCTTAGGCTTCAACTGGCTCTCTTCAGAGATACGTGAGCCAATTCCACCCGCCAGAATAACAACTTTCACGATAAAAACCTCTTTGCAAGCGATATAACTCTGCAAGAGTCTACTCGAACACAGGCATTTTTTCAATTGCTTCAATATTTTTTTATCGCCGGCAAGCGTATAATGTCTTCCTGATAGCCTTATATAGGCTCATGTAATTTATAGAGACAAATATCGGCAATGCCGGCAGCAACATTGCAATAATAAAATATTGGCGTCTTAGCAGCATCTCTCGTTGCATAAACCTGTTGTAAAATATTATAGTCTGTAACAAATCCATGTGCTACGCTACAAACGGCGCCTGTTCATCTGATGAAACTGAAATTTACCTCTATCAAAGGATTCTCAAGCCTGTTAAATGAATAAAATTCCCAAAAGTCAGAAAAAACTCCGCCAGCAGACAAAAAGCGCAAAAAAACCTTCTAAATTCGTGTGAGCAAAGCGCCCTACCAAAAATTGTCAGTCGAGCGCCGTAAACTCTGGAAACCCATCCTGAAAACATTTGGTTAGGGGTATTCTGGCCCCTTTAATTATTTTCCGCTGAAAAATAAAGAGGACTTTAGACCCTGGTTGCCACAAAACATTGATAAACAGGTTATAGAAGCATTAAAAAACAAGTATATCAAACCATAAACCAGATTTTTTTAATCTTTCAAGAAGGGGTTCCCTGAGCGCTTACTATCAAAGCGGATTTTGCGCGGAGAACGTTTCTGGGAACCCCATCGGCAGCATATTTATCAGCAGGCTGTTCAAAAGGGCTACTCTCACCACGAAGTCACTCTGGCATTCGTAACTCTTAACATGCTGCTCTTTATTGCCGCAGCCTTAATGGCCGGCATAGGCAACATGTAAGCCTTTTATCAGGCGGCTTTTCTTTCAATCAGAGTTTTTTCAAGCATTGTCTGCCAGGCTTGAGGCATCAAACCGGTAGCGGCGATAAAGCTGGCTTTATCAAGAACCGACCATGGCGGTCGAACAGCCTTGCATTTAAGTTCGCTACTGGAAACAGGTCGAATTTCTTTTTTCTCATTGACCAGCTGCAGAGCCAGAGCTTGTTTTTGAATTTCGCAGGCAAAATCATACCAGGTGGCAGTGCCATCGTCAGACCAATGGAAAATACCTCTCGCATCGGCAGCGATAGCTGAGAACACCGCTTTTGTCAGCGAAACAGCGCTGGTTGGCGAACCAGTCTGGTCTGACACTATCTGCAAAAATGGCTGATCTCGCAATAAACCCAAAGTTGTGTTTAAAAAATTCTTGCCGGCAGCACTATAAAGCCATGAAGTTCTCATTATCAGGGCATCATTGCCAAGAACAGATAAAACAGCTTTTTCACCAACAAGCTTGCTTTTGCCGTAAACACTCAACGGATTCGTGGCATCTTCAGGCAGATAAGGTCTATGCTGCAAGCCATCAAAAACAAAATCACTCGAAATATGCAACAGGCGTGCTCCAGCCCTCTGAACAGCACGCGCCAGGTTCAGAGGCCCGTCACGATTGATGCGCATGGCGATTTCGGGCTCATCCTCTGCTTTTTCTACATTTGTATAGGCAGCCGCATTGATTACCCAATCTGGTTTGCAAACACGCACAGCATCGTCGCACGATTTTGAATCGCTTATATCAAGCACTTCGTGAGGAAGGGCGACAATACTGCATGTCGATGGGCAACGAGCGATAATTTCATGCCCAAGCTGACCATTTGCACCAGTTAACAGAAGTTTTATCATCATGAAAAAACCTGAGACTGACTCAAACTTTTACCGGCCTTATCTTTAGGCGATAAAATAGGCTGTATACCGGCAGGCAAAGGCCAGTCGATAGCCAACTCCGCGTCATTGTAGAATAAACAGCGCTCAAAACCGGCAAAATATTCTTCGGTCAGGCTATATTGAAACTCTGAGATATCTGAAAGCGTTAAATAACCATGGGCACAACCTTCGGGAACCCACAACAGCTGTCGGTTGTATTCTGAAAGAATCTGAGAGTGCCATTTACCGAACGCTGGTGAACTACGTCTAAGGTCAACAACCACGTCGAAAACTTCGCCACGCGTCACCCGCACCAGTTTGCCCTGCGAATAATTGATCTGATAATGCAGACCACGTAAAACATTCTTTTGAGAACGACTGAAGTTTTCTTGAACAAAATCAGCCTTAATGCCGGCATTTTTGAGTTGCCGATGGTTACAAACCTCAAGAAAGCCGCGTTCATCAACAAAAACATCAGGCTCGATCAAGACGACACCAGGAATCACGCACTGCTGAAATTTCATATTCATAACATCTCTTTCAGTTGTTCCTGCATCAAGAACGGTGCTTTCCAACCAGTTTCTTTAGTTATCAGACTTGAATCTATAGGCAGAGAACCGCTTAATCTCGCCAACTTCGGCGCCAGGCCAGGAATTTTCGCACCAATTTTCCAAAACAATGGTGGCAACGACATTATTTTACAGGCTGGATTAAAAACCTCTGTCAGTCGCTTCACCAGTTCAGAAGTCGATATTTCTTCGCCATCGCTCAGCAGATAGGTTTTGCCGTTGGCAACCTCTGTGTTCATAACAGCTTCAATAGCCGATGCAAAATTTTTGACGCCCAGCAGACTACGACGGTTAGTCAGTCCCCCAAGCGGCAGAAGCGGAAGTCTGCGCACCAGTCTTATCAAGCTGGCCATATTACCTTTGACACCCGGCCCATACATGAGTGGTGGGCGCAAAATCACCAGCGCCATACCGTATTTTTGCGATATTTTATGTAGCTCAATCTCGGCTTTCAGCTTTGACATGCCGTAGGGCTCAATCGGATTACATGGGAATGCTTCAGTAAGAGCCTCTTCATGCGCATCGCTCAGCATCGCCTTGATTGTGCTGATAAAAATAAACTTTTTTATACCGGCCTCTGCGGCCTGAGTAGCAAAATTAAGAGTGCCATCAAGGTTGGTCTCAAAATAAAAATGGTGCGAGTCCACGCTTTCGCGCATCTGATGGGCTCTACCGGCAAGATGCACAATTACATCGACGTCTTTAAGGGCATCGCTCCAGCACGTATAACGATCAATACTTGAAACAGGTCTGAATTCGATACGATGATCGTCAGGAGCGCGACGTGAAGCTCCGATGACGCGATAACCGCGATCGAGAAAATATGCCGCGACAGAACGCCCGGCAAAACCGGTGACTCCAGTCAGTAAAATTGTCATATTGCGACTGCTCATTTCATTCTTTATAACAATCGACAATACCAAGAAGTTTTTTAACGGCTAATACCGGTTGCCCGAAAAAAAGAAAACGCCAGATCTATAAAAATTTTAGATCTGGCTGATAAACTAAAAAAAAACGACCGACGTTATAAACCCAGAAAATCAGGCGGCCTGAGCAACCGGAGTTGATTTAGCTCCGGAATCGGGCTTTGTTTCGGTTTTTGGCGCTGCCGGCGCGGGCTCAGTCTTTGCTGTCGTGTCAGGCTTTGCAGTGGCCTCAGAGGCGGGTTCAGGTTTAACGGCAGAACCGTTGCTGCCATCTTTCTTTTTCGCTTCAAGATAACCGGAGTCGCGATAATCGGTAGAATAAAAACCTGAGCCCTTAAAAATAACAGAACTGGCTGAAAGCAGCTTTGTTCCGGGTGCACCACATTCAGGACAATGCTGCGGATCAGTAGACATCATTGAATGAAAGGCATCGAAAATCTTTTCACACTTTGTGCAGCGATAATTATAGGTTGGCATCCGACCTTTCCTCCTGCGATGCAAGCAACGGTTAGCACTCTTAATATCAGAGTGCTAATAATTTATCATAAGCTCGCCGCTTGTTCAAGAAAATTATCACATTGCATTATCAGATCAGCAGAGTCTCCCAATACCTGATAGCATTCACAAACAGCCTCATTCAGGCGGGAAAAAGCATCGACATATTCGCTACTGCCCTCGTTAGAGCTCATCAATTCTGCCGCCAACCCAGCAATTTTCGTAAAAAGCTTTTTATTTACAGGAGGCAA
>SABV01000310.1 GCA_009928855.1 Erysipelotrichia bacterium
GCTCTTTCAAATGGTAATGAGCAAATTTTTATGGGGAGTAACATTATCTGACCATGTCACAGCAGGTTCGCGTTCGCTTTGCACCGTCACCAACCGGTTATCTTCATGTGGGTGGAGCCAGAACGGCTCTTTTTAACTGGCTTTTTGCCAAAAAAACCGGCGGAAAATTTATTCTGCGCGTAGAAGACACTGACGTAGAGCGATCGACCCAGGAATCTGTCGATGGGTTGCTTCGTGATATGAAGTGGCTTGGCCTCACCTGGGATGAAGGCCCTGAAGTTGGTGGACCCCATGGTCCGTATTTTCAGTCTCAGCGTCTTCCTATTTATCATGAATATGCTCGACGTCTTGTCGAAAACGGCGCGGCCTACCCTTGCTTCTGCTCTGAAGAAGACCTTGAAGCCAAACGCCAGAAGGCAGAAGAAGAGCACAGGTCAGTTCACTATGATGGAACCTGTCGCAATTTGAGCAAAGAAGAAGTTGAACGCAGAATTGCCGCCGGTGAGCCTCATGTAATCAGAGTCAGGGTTCCCGAAAAAGATTACGTGCTTGAAGATCTTGTGCGTGGCCGCGTAGAGTGGAAATCTGAGACTCTCGGTGATTTTATAGTTCTGCGTTCAAGCGGAATGCCGGTTTATAACTTCTGTGTCGTGGTAGATGACGCAGATATGCAGATTACTCACGTAGTCAGAGCAGAAGAACATTTAACAAACACACACAGGCAGCTGATTCTTTATGAAGCACTCGGAATCAAACCTCCGATTTTCGGTCATGCATCGTTGATTCTTGGTGAAGATAAATCAAAATTGTCAAAACGCCATGGGGCTACAGCGGTAGGGCAATACGCTCTTGATGGTTTTTTGCGTGAAGCCCTGATCAATTTTTTGGCGCTGCTGGGTTGGAACGATGGCAGTGACCGCGAAATTTATTCGGTTGAAGAGCTAAAAGAGTGTTTTACACTTGAGCGCATCAGCAAATCGCCCGGCGTTTTTGATCACAACAAACTGATCTGGATGAACGGTCAGCATCTGCGCGCCCTTTCTGTAGAACAACTTGTGCCGATGGTAGAGCCGGTTCTCAAAAATGCGATGCCCGAAGACAAGCGCCTCGATAACCCCGAAATAATGCGCAAACTCGTTGAGCTTATTCAGATAAAAATGAATACCCTCAACGATGCCGTTGCTGTTGCCGAGTCTATTCTTAAAGCCGGTGAACCCGAAGATGCCGAAGCTGCAGCAATAATAGCTACAGATAAGTCAAAAGCTCTTTTTGCCGCTCTGGCCAGCGAGTTTTCGGTTTGTGAATGGGTGCGCGATGGCTATAATGCTGCAATAAAAGCTGCCGGCAAAAGTGCCGAGGCAAAAGGCAAAGATCTGTTCATGCCAATCAGGGTTAAAATCACTGGTTCGTGCCATGGCCCCGATCTGGTCGGCATATTAGACGTGCTTGGTCGCGACGAAGTCATCAAGCGTTTAAAAGTCTGAATTCTAAAACAAAAAACCTGCCGATAATGGCAGGTTTTTTTTATGCCAGATTCATCGTGCTGCAAAATCTTGGCAGTATTGACTTTGAAGAGTGCTGAATCTATTATGGGGGCCTGACAATTCAAGATATGGAGCAAAATTATGGCAGAAAAATATGATCCGCAGAAAGTTCAGGAAAAGTGGCAGCCGGAATGGCGCAGAATGGGTCTTTACAAAACCTCTGAAGATCGCAGCCGTCCGAAATTTTATTGCCTCGACTTTTTTCCTTACCCATCAGGAAACGGGCTATCTGTAGGACATCTGCGAAATTACGTTCCGACTGATGTTATTTCGCGCATGAAGCGCATGCAGGGATTCAATGTTCTGCACCCCATGGGCTGGGACGCCTTTGGCCTGCCTGCCGAAAATTTCGCAATCAAAATGGGTGTGCACCCGGCCATAACTACCGAAAAGAATGCCTCAAACTACAGGCGGCAGCTTTCGCTGGTTGAATGCAGCTACGACTGGGACCGCGAAATTAACTCGACAGATCCTGATTATTACCGCTGGACACAATGGTTCTTTTTGCTTCTGCATAAACGCGGGCTTGCCTATAAATCGACCGGCGCCCAGTGGTGGTGCCCCGAATGCCGAACTATTCTGGCTAACGAACAGGTTGAGCAGGGACTTTGCTGGCGTTGTGAATCTCAGGTCGAAAAGAAAGATCTTAACCAGTGGTTTTTTAGAATAACTGATTATGCAGATCGACTCATAGATGATCTTAAGACCGTCGACTGGCCTGATCGAATCAAAAAAATGCAAGAAAACTGGATCGGCAAAAGCATTGGCGCTGAAGTCAATTTTAAGGGCATTGATCCGGTAACTGGCGCCGAATACGATATTCCGATTTTTACTACCCGTGTCGACACAATTTTTGGCGTGACCTTTATGACTCTGGCGCCCGAACACCCGTTGGTCGAAAAACTTACCCACCCCGATCAGAAGGCAAAAGTAGAGTCTTACATCAGCGATTCTCGAAAAAAATCAGAGATAGACCGACTCTCGACCGAGAAAGAAAAAACCGGCGTTAACCTCGGCAGTTTCGCGATCAATCCGTTCAACGGCGAAAAAGTGCCTGTCTTTATTGGTGATTACGTTCTTTATGGCTACGGAACCGGTGCTGTAATGGCTGTTCCTGCTCATGACGAACGCGATTTTGCCTTTGCCGTAAAATATTCGATTCCGGTCAAAGAAGTTATCACCCCGGCCGGAACCCCGCAGGGCGAGCTTAAACAGGCTTTTACCGAATATGGGACTCTCGTTAATTCAGGTCAATTTTGTGGTCTGACCAGCGAGCAGGCTATCGAAAAAATGATTGCCTGGCTTGATGAAAACAAGCTCGGAAGTGGTCGCGTCAATTATAAACTTCGTGATTGGCTTATTTCACGCCAGCGTTACTGGGGTGCGCCGATTCCGATAGTTCATTGTGACTGTTGTGGCGAGGTTCCGGTGCCAGACGACCAGTTGCCGATCACATTGCCTGATATAAAAGAATTCAAGCCCGGTGCCGACGGCAAATCGCCGCTGGCTTTCATCGAAGAATGGGTTAATACCACTTGTCCGAAATGTGGCAAGCCCGCACGCCGCGAAACCGATACCATGGACGGTTTTGCCTGTTCATCATGGTATTTTCTGCGTTTTATCAGCCCGAAGCTTGCCACCGCAGCTTTTGATAAAGAAGCCGGCAAATTCTGGCTGCCTGTCGACCTTTACGTTGGTGGAGCCGAGCACGCGGTAATGCACCTCTTATACGCCCGTTTCTGGACTAAAGTCATGTATGATGCCGGACTGGTGCCTTTTATCGAGCCCTTTGCAAAACTGCGTAACCAGGGAATGATGCTCGCGGCCGACGGCACTAAAATGAGCAAGTCAAAAAACAATGTTATTACCCCAGACGAAATAGTAGAAAAATACGGCGCTGACACTTTGCGCGCATTTATTCTTTTTCTGGGTACTTTTGAACTTGAAGTTTCTTGGTCTGATGAAGGTGTCAGAGGTATGAACCGTTTTATTAACCGTGTTTATGATCTGATCAGCGAAAACCCCGGTGGTGACGCAAAAGCCGAAGGCAAAGAGGCCGAAGAGCTCAACAGGGTGCTGCATCGCACCATAAAAGCCGTCAGCAACGATATCGAAAATTTCAGTTTCAATACCGCTATTGCCCGTCTGATGGAACTCACCAACGCAATGCTTGATGCTGTTAAAAAAACTCAACTCGCTTCAACTACCTTGTGGCGTGAAGTTGCTCAGACCATGTTAAAACTGATGGCACCGATTACGCCTTTCCTCGCTGAAGAACTGTGGCAAAGCGTGGGTGGCACGGGTTCTGTGCATCAGCAGAAATGGCCTTCGCACGACGAAAAAGCGCTCATCGAATCTACTGTGGTTCTGCCTGTGCAGGTCAACGGTAAACTGCGCGATCAGATAGAATTGCCGGCCGATATTGATGAAGCAGGTGCTCGAAAAGCTGCCGAAGCCAGCGAAAAAGTGCAGAAGCATATTGAAGGAATGCAGATAATCAAATTTATTTACGTTCCAAAGCGCATGATAAGCTTTGTTGTAAAATAAAAACCTCTTCTTGGCGTAAAACTTTTCGGCTGCTATAATGACT
>SABV01000311.1 GCA_009928855.1 Erysipelotrichia bacterium
CCGTCTTCGCAATCTTCTTTGAACTGATCGGTAATAAACTGAGTCAGGGGTTCAATAACCGAGGGATCAAGAAAAATGCCTGCACCCACCAGGAATCTGGCTTCGCCAAGCCTGAGAACACGCGTAAAAAGAACGCTGTCGTCAAGAATACTGTCTGAGCCAACCGATTCTGAGACCTGAAATTCTTCACCGAGAAACATATCTTTCAGCGTCATGGATGTGCCGGGAATCACTGACTTAACCTGAAGCAAGGTGAGGTGGGTTTCTTTAAGGGCCTGGCAAACCTGCATCTCTTGAAGATTCAGTTCGTCTGCATGTCGGCGCAAAAACTCATCTAAAAGGCAGTTGCCGGCAGCATCGCTGTCATCGAGCAAAAACCAGCTCAAAAACAAAAACTCTTCGGTCGGGTCAAACTCGTATTCTTCGCCTTCCTGAAGGTTATAAAAAACCTCCAGTGATTCGCCGAGATCCTGAAGAAAGTCTTCTTCGAGAGTAAAGGCCATGAGCTTCGCAAACAGCTCACTGAAAAGATTTTTAATAGTCTCGATATGTGGTGACATGTGGCCCAACTCCTTTATGAAGAAGCCTAAATGTAACCTTTTTCAGCAACAAAATCAAGCACACTGAAAAATTGCAGAGCAAACGGCATGGAGTTACATGAATCGGTTCATTTCGTATATAGGCAAAAGAACACCAATCATTATTGCGCCGACGACAGTGCCCATTATTACGATAAGTAAAGGCTCGAGTATGTTTAGAAACATTTCTGTCACCACACGGTTTTCGGCTTCGAGTTCTTTTGCTGCAGAATCGAGCATTGGCGATAATTCACCGGACGCTTCTCCGGCCTCTATCATCTGAATAAGAAACAACGGAAACGCTCCCGTGCCTTTAAGGGCTTCAGAAAAGGTCACACCCCGCTCAAGAGCTTTTTCGACCTTTTCGAGAGCTTCGCTCTGCAAAATCGAGGTCTCATTTTCTCTGGTAACTTTTATGGTTTCAAGTAGCGTAACGCCGCACTGCACCATCATTCCGGTATTACGCGCCCAGGTCTCCATGCGCATTCCATCAATAAAATTTCCCCAGATCGGAATTTTCAGCTGGAGCTTTTCAAAATGCCTTTTAAAGGCGGCAAGACGCAACGACAGCTTCAGGGCAACCAGTATAAAAACCATCGACAGACTCAAAACAAGCCAGTTTCCAGAAAAAAAATTACTAAATGCTATCAACCAGCGCGTTATCCATGGCAAATCGTTTTGCACATCCGAAAACATACGGGCCACTACCGGCACCAGATAAACCATAAGAAAAGCCAGAACGCCAATAGAAATTACAGCGGTAATTGCAGGATAAGCAATAGCGGCGATAAGACGCCGATGATGTTCCATTTCACGATCAAGGTGAGCTGAAAGCTGTGCAAAGGCAAAGTCCAAGCGACCGGTGGTCTCGCCCACTCTTATTACCGACAGCAACGAAGTAGCAAAAATGTTACCCATTTCGCCAAGCACGCCCGATAAATCACGGCCTTTTTCGATGCCCTCACGCAGGGCGACAAGACTGTTGCGGCGGCGAATCCATGCCTGCTGATTTTCGATTCCAGACAAAGCCTTTGTAAGTGGCACTCCGCCTTTAAGAAGCGCCGCCAGTTGTCGCGAAAGCCGTGCCTGTTCAGACAGAGAAAAGCGGTCAGATCCAAAGCCATGTGTCTGCGTATCAGCCGCCGGCTCAATCAAATATGGAGCAAAACCACGATTTTTTATGCCAGATCTTGCGGCAGCGATATCTTCTGCTTCGATAAAGCCATCTATTTCGCTGCCGGCACGATCATAGGCCTGATATCTAAAAAGCGGCATGATCAGTTACCTTGCCAGCATACGCGTTCTACCTCAGACTTTGAGGTCAAACCACGGGCGACTTTTTCAATACCATCTTCATAGAGACTCCGCATACCTGCCTTACGAGCCTGCGCTCTAATCTCATCAAGCGAAGCGGCACGAGCAATAAGCGCCGAAATATGTTCGTCTATATTCATCAATTCATAAATACCGCTGCGACCTTTAAAACCGGTTTTGGAGCAAACATTGCAACCGCCAGCCGACCACAAACCATCTGACGACTGTGATCTACAGCTGACACAAAGTTTGCGCACAAGACGCTGAGCGAGAACTCCGATTAGAGTTGACGAAACAAGGTATGGTTCAACATTCATATCCGTCAGACGCACAGCAGCAGAAGCCGAATCATTGGTATGCAGAGTAGAAAAAACCAGATGACCGGTCAAACTTGCCTGAATCGCCATACTCGCTGTTTCATCGTCTCTTATTTCACCCACTAGAATGACATCCGGGTCCTGGCGCAGAATAGAGCGCAAGCCCGCAGCAAAAGTAAAGCCTATTCGAGGTTTTACCGGTATCTGACTCGCCCCCTTAAGTTCATATTCGACAGGGTCTTCGAGGGTGATTATGTTAACATCAGGGCTGATAATGCGCATTATCGCGCCATAAAGAGTTGTGGTTTTGCCAGAACCGGTAGGCCCGGTAACGAGAAGTATGCCGTTCGGGCGCCTGATAAGACGGTCAAATGACACAAGAATATCTGACTCCATGCCCATCTGCTCAAGAGAGAGAAGCTCACTCTTTCGGTCTAAGAGACGCATTACAACACGCTCCCCATGAGCGCATGGCACAGAACTGACGCGAATATCAACTTCGCGATCACCGAACTTAACCCTGATTTTACCATCTTGAGGTAGTCGTCTCTCAGCGATATCAAGACCGGCCATGATTTTAATACGTGAAGTAACAGAAGCATGAAGCTTGCGTGGTGGCGAAAAGCGGTTTACAAGAACGCCATCGATACGATAACGAATACGAAAGCCATCGGGAGCCAGCTCAAGATGGATATCAGAAGCTCGTTCTCGAAGAGATTGAAAAATCAGAGTATTAACGAACCTGACGACAGGGGCTTTATTTGCCGACTCAAGAACATCTTCGGGCTCAAAATTTTCGAGGTTACCGTCTATATCGTCTTCAACGCTTATGGTTTCGATGATTTCCTGGGAGTCTCGGCCGCGGCCGTAAGTTTCATTAAGGGCATTACTGATAACAGAGGGTGGCATAACCACAAAGCTGATGTTTTTTCTGAATTTTCGGGTCATCTCTTCGATGACGCCAGCTTTAAAAGGACCTGCCGATGCGACAAAAAGCTTGTCATCTGCCTGATGCACAGGTAAAGACTGAATTTTTCTAAGGTGCTCAAGCGGAAACATTTCAAGAATACCGCTGTCGATATCACCAGGGTCTAATACCGCAGCGAATTCAAGCCCCCACTGTTCTGCCAGAGCAGCATATAAAGCCGATTCGTCTACAAAAGCATTTTCGCTGAGGATTTCACCAATAAGGCGCCAGGGCAAAGATTTTGTCTGGGATTCTAATGCTTCAGTAAGCACCTCTGGCGTGATTTCGCCACGGCTCACAAGAATTTGCCCAATTTTGCGCCAGTTTTTCATCAAATCAAACTACTTTTTATCAATATCTGAGCGCAACCGCTCAAATGCTTTTTCAGCACGCTCTCTGATAGAATTTTTCTGTAGTTCATGCTTTTCATCAGCCATTTTTTGAGCTTCAGCAAGCCTGGCTTCTTCTGATATGGCGCTGCGGGTTTCTTCAAACCTCAGCACTTCTTCGGGAGTCGAAAGAACATGAGGCGTTATAAAAACAAGCAGGTTGGTCTTCTGTGTGACGTTTCGTTTATTTTTAAAAGCTTCACCGATGAATGGGATATTTGAGAGAATTGGGATACGATCGACAATTTTAGATTTGTCTTCACGCATCAGGCCGCCAATAACGATTGTGCGGTGATTAGGCACCGTAATTGTTGTTTCCATCTGGCGCTTTGTCAGAACCGGCACATTGAATTCGTAAAGATTTTCTTCCTGACGCTTTTTTATTTCCTGATTGATTTTAAGAGTTACCAGGTCATTTGAATTGACTCTTGGAGTTAGTGCCAGAACAATGCCAACGTCTTCATACTTAAAATTTGTAAGATCGAATCGGCCCGTATCACGATCTTGAGTAAATCCCTGAGGCAAAGCGACAACTTCGCCCACTGAGATTTTGGCTTCCTGATTGTC
>SABV01000312.1 GCA_009928855.1 Erysipelotrichia bacterium
ACCGTATGCTTCAAGGCCGCCAAGCTCGACGGCCATAGCGATTTTTTCGTCGTTCCAGCTCTTCGTCATGTGCTTGAACCAGCGCATATTGCCACCTCAAGCTTCTGAGCCCATATCAGCGATAAGGGCCCGAATGTCTTCTACGCGCCAAAAAGTCGCGCGTTCTCCGGCCCGCTTCGGTATGGGTTTCGGAAATCTGCCGCTGCGAACGCCGTTCCAGAATGTGGCCTTGCTTACCGGAATGTATTTGAGGATTTGCTTGATTCGCAAGAAACCGGTATCAGGCAATGAAGCGGGTGGTTCACCGCCAGCTGCTAACGCTCGTCGTTGATAACGGTTCAATTTGGAAAGGTCGTCTTCGGATATGTTTTTGTCTACCTGCATGTAATTTTCTCCATTAAACTAAATTCGCCTAATCTATGCTTAATGAGCATTACAACAGGTCAACCCCTGCAGTTTCAAATCAAGTTTTTGCAATTAATTTGTTGTCAAATTATTCTTATTTTTTTTGACAACAAATTATTCTCTCTCCCAGAAAGAGTTTAAAGACTATGGTTTAATCTTAACCCTTACACTTAGCCGATTTAATCACTTTATAAAACAGGCTTGCTTTTAGAGTCTGCAAAAATGAGGAAGAGAATACCTCTGCAGCCTTGTTTTTTGTTGTTCTGCTGATTTGATTTGCATCAAGACCAGCTTCTCTATCACTCGGCAAATTCTCCAAATATGTTCGAGCCGTAATTTTCTCCTGGTTGAATTCGCCCCAAAGCATCAAATCAATGTAAGGAAGCACTTTATAGAAAACCCAATCGCGCATGAGATGATCCCAGTTGATCTTTTCTCTTGCAGGGGCAGCTTCTGGAATCTGCTTTTTCTTTCTTAACCGCTTCAGCAGAAGCGCAAAGTGCTCTATCAAAGTGCTGTCTTCAAAGTCAAGATTTACTGTTATCGGGACTTTAGAATCAGAATTCTCAACTGCATCATCCACAAAAGCATCTTCCCAATAACCTAGAAGTTGAGAGCCATCGTCCGGAACTTTGCGTTTTGATATGCCAAAGCTTGATCTCCCTCTGACTTGCAAATCTTTATCCAATTGGCTTTCAAGCTTATAAAGCTCGCCAACCATCAATGGGCAGACGCCCAATTCTGGCCAAAGATTTTCGTCATCCCAATACCAGTCAAGGGCCAGAAGATTTTCACTGCAAAAATGATTCTTTGGAACCGGCAGAATTGGCTTTTCAAGAATGGCGAGTATTCGTTCTCGCTTTTCGCTCAAAGACAGGGCTTTGTTTGATCGCAAAGAGAACCTTACCCACAAATTGTGGAACCAACCAAGCTCTGTCAGCTTATTAAGTTCAGTATTGGTGTATTTCTTTTTACTATACTCTTGAGGCAGAGGTGTTACTTCTATCGGTCGGCCGGGGCGTCTTTTCTTGATCATGCTTTAACTCCGGTAAGGTGTGAATCTCATTTTTTGACAGACTGTTTTTTCAGGTCTTTGATGTCGCGTTCGAGTTCTTTGAGGCTTTCTTCGTATTCGAGCTGTTTTTGGGTTTCTCTGAATTTGTTGTATTCCTGGGCTGACTTTTCGAGGGCTTTTTCGTGGCTGATTTTGCCGGCGTGGTTAAGCAGTTCGCGGCCGTTCATCTGAATGATGGTGTCGAGGCGATTGATCCAGTCAGCCATATACATTGGCATTCGCTGCTGTGCCATTGCTTCGGCAAAGGCAAGATACTGTTCGACCAGCAGGCCCAGCAGTTTGATCTCGTCTTCGGCCAGGTAGTTCTTGGCGATACTGACATCATGCTTTTTGATGGCAACGGCGGTTTTGTCATACGACTGCATACCCAGCAAAGGCAACGAAGCGTCAATTCGCCGATAAACAAGTTCGGCGGCTGTCTGCCTGCTGATTGCCCAAAGGAGCTTGTTCTGAACGATCTTGAAAAACTCTCTGGTTTTCTCGTCGTTCGGATCGTAGTCAATGCTGGTTGTATAAATGTCTTTGATCTTCTGGTAAAAGAAGCGCTCTGAGAGCCTGATCTCTCTGATGCGTTCCTGCAGTTCGGCAAAGTAGTTCATCGAACTGCCTGATTTGAAGCGCTCGTCGTTCAGAGCGAAGCCCTTTACGATGTATTCTTTAAGCTTTTGCGTCGCCCAGATACGAAACTCGGTTGCAATTCTGCTCTTTACCCGATAACCAACTGATATGATTGCATCGAGGTTGTAAAACTTCTTTTGCCGCTCAACCTTTCTGGAACCTTCAATCTGAACTTGTAAAAAATCTTTACAAGTTGCTTCTTCGCTTAGTTCGCCCTCTTCGTAAATATTTTTCAGGTGAATGCTGATGCTTTGAGGTGTCACCTGAAAAAGCTTTGCCATTTCGGCCTGGGTCAGCCAGACAGTTTCGTTTTCAAGACGGACATCAATCTTGATGGCACCGTCGGGAGCCGAATAGATAAGAATTTCTGAATTGGCGGTCTGGGTTTGTTTCATTTTAACTGCCCTGATTTGTATTGATCGGTCAAATCGATATATTGCCGCTTCAAAGCTGCAATATCAGGCTGACCGGTTTTGAGTTGCTCGATGTAATCGCTCCAGACCTGGGCCAGAGCCCGGCGGTGCGCCAGGAAAGAACCGCGAAAGTAACCATACTTGTCGGTTTCGGCTGAGTGGCTGAGCATGTGCTCGGTAACCGCCGATTCAGCATCGAACACTTCACTGCACAGAGTTTTGAACGTGCTTCTGAAACCATGCGGCGTGGTGTCGTTAATGCCGGCACGCTTGAGAGCCACAAGCAGGGTCATATCAGAAATGGGCCGGGTTACACTGTCGAGACCGGGGAAAACATATTCACTGCCAACAGTAAACGGCTTGAGTTCCTGCAGGATCTCTATTGTCTGCCGGCTGAGCGGCACAATGAAGTCTTTTTCCTGTTCGCTGATGTTCTTGTCAGCGATCGAGCGGCCTTTTTTCTTGGCTTTATGCAGCACCCAGAGGCCCCGGTTGAAGTCCAGGTCTGACCATTTAGCGTGGCGGAGTTCCATCTGCCTGACAAAAACATGCGGCAGCAGCTTCAAAGCTGATCTGACGATAATATTACCTGGTATCTCGTCGATAGTAAGAAGTATTTCGCGAAGGCGGCCCGGATCAGTGACAGCTTTGAACTTGCCTCTGACAGGTTTGGGGAGTCTCTTTTTGATGCCAGCAGTAGGATCAGAAGGAATCAAACCGGTAAAATGTGCATCGTCAAAGATTCTTTCGAGCCAGGAAATTACGCGGCGGGCAGTATCGTATGCTTTTCTGCCGGTAATGACATTTGCAATCTTCTGAATGTCTTCACGAGTTACTTCATCGATCGGCTTGCGGCCAATTATCGGAAAACAGTCACCTTCGAGCCGGGCAAGAACTTTTTCCCTATGCTCAGATGTAAACTCCAACTGGTTTTCGAGCCATCGTAGAGACAAAACTTTAAAAGTGTTTTCTTGTCTCTTCTGCTCTTTTTTTACCTTCTGCTGCTCGACCTGGAGCGCTTTTTGCGGATCAACATTGTCACATTTCAGCATTGCCACGGCCTTTTTGTATTCAGCCTGAGCCTGTTCAAGGGTGAATGTATCTCTGGCGTTGCCATTAGAGGAGAAGTTTCCGATAGTGACGACTTTTGGTTTGAGCTTGCCATTGGCATAGCGCTCATCGGGTGAATAGTATTTGTATCTGAATATCTTGCTGCCGGCAATTGAAATTTGCACGTAGAGACCGGTGCCGTCAAAGAATTTCTGGCCATCTCTGATCTTCTTGCGGTCGATTGGGCTGACGTTACCGACTTTGAGAGACTCGATCAATTTATTAGTCAGCTGCTTTCTTTTTGTAGAGCCAACTTTCTCAGTTTGTAGAGACATATTTTACCCCCGTTTTATATATTATAGGGTTTTGTCTCTATTTTGTCTCCATAAACGACAATTTTTAGCGAACCGCGTCGAACTTCGCCGAACCGTAACAAACAAAAAACCCGCTTCATCAGCGGGTTTTTGGTCGATATTTTATTTTAAAATATCATTGTTCGGTAGCAAGGGTCGGAATCGAACCGACGACCGCACGGGTATGAACCGTGAGCTCTGACCAGCTGAGCTAC